>DATLEB010000341.1:0-7712 GCA_035525615.1 Kofleriaceae bacterium
GCCGACGCCGAGCGCGCTCAGCTCCGTCATCTCGGCGGCGACGCGCGCGGGGCAGTCACCGGCGATGTCGCGGCGGTAGCGATCCACGTCGAGGCCGGCCTCGACGGCGAGCTGCTCGAGGTGCGCCGGCTCGAACTGGCGCGTCTTGAACGCCTTCTCCCAGAGCAGCTCGTCGAGCTCCCAGAAGCGGCCCTGCTTGTACGCGGCGCACGCGGCGTGCGCGGCGTCGGTCGCGACCGTGGGGTGCACGATGAAGTCCTTGTGCACGACGCGGAGCTGCGCGCCGTACTCGGTCAGCAGCTGATCCATCGTGGTGCGGGTCTTCTCGCAGAACGGACACGCGTACTCGCCGGCGCGGACGATCGTGACCAGCGCGTCCGCGGGGCCGCGCGCGGGTGAATCGTCGACGGCGACCGCGTACACCTTGCCGGGGTCGGGCTGCGGGCGCACGGGCCGGCTGGGCGCGCGCGCCGCGGCGGAGCCGATCTTCTCGAGCTGATCCTCGAGCCGCGTGATCTTGGCGTAGAGATCCTCGACGCCGAGATCCGAGAGACGGCCGAAGCCGGCGGCGAGCGCGGCGAGCTGCGCCTCGATGCGGAGCAGCGTGCCCGACACCTCGAGCTGGCGCTGCGTCTCGCGCTCCTCGAGCTGGGCGACGCGCCGCTCGAGCGCCTTGTAGCGGCCGCTGGAGACACAGGAGGTGGTCGCGGCGGCGAGCGTGGCGGCGGCGACGAGGACGGCGATGCGCATGCGCATACGCGTGGTTGTACGCTACCGGCGCGGCTTCGGCACGTCGCGATCGAGCACGGTCTTGCGGTCGTCCATCGCGGCGGCGCGGATCGACTCGTCGCAGATCGCGCGCACGTGCTCGGAGATCGCGTCCGCGACGGCGTCGGAGCAATTGAAGCCCGATCGATCCTTGATGTACTTCTTCAACTTCGAGACGACGATGAGGACGTCGCGATCGGCCGGCTGCAGGTTGAGCTGCGGCGCGGTCCCGCCGGACGACGACACGGGGCGAACTGTCGGCGCGGGCACGGGCGCGGGCGTGGGCGGGGCGACCACGCGGCGCGGCGGCGAATCCGGCGTCGATCCGGGCGTCGCGCGCGGCGGCGGCGGCGGCGGCGTGGGCGCATCTTCCTGCTCGATCGCCCACTGCTCCTTCGACGGCGCGCGCGCCTCGACCGCCCACGAGTCGCGGTGGCGGAGCGTCGCGACGTGGCTATCCCAGCACGCGACGCTGCAGAACTTGTAGTTGGTGTTCGACCGATTGCAGGTCGAGACGCTGCACACCCAGTGCGCCGCGCCGAACCCGATGTCTCGCTTGCAGGCGCTACAGCGGAGCCAGCTCATGCCGCGAATGTACGACGACGGCGGCGCAGCAAGAGCGCGCCGAGCACCAGAAGCGCGGGGGCGACGCGTCCGTCCGGGCCGCTGCCGGCATCGCAGCAGCCGCCGTCCTCGCCCTCGGGCAGCTCCTCGACGACCTCGACCTCGACGCGGCCGCGCGCCGAGCGCGTGGTGTCGGTGGTGTCCGTCGCGCGCACCACGACGGCGTCCGGCCCGAGATAGTCGGCGGCCGCCACGACCGTGAGCTTGCCGCTCGCGTCGATGGTCGCGGTGCCGTGCGCCGGCGGCGTCACGATCTCCCACGTGTACGCGCGGCCCGACTGCACGTCGTTGGGATCGACGGTGAGTGAATTCTCGCCGCCGGGCTGCACGAACAGCTTGTCGGCGATCGGGCCGCGCCCGTCGGGCAGGTACACCTGCGCCTGGGTCTCGACCCACGTCACGATGTCGCTCTTGTCGGGGCGCGTGTAGATGCCGCCCTCGGAGCAGTCGAACTGGTTGTTGTCGTAGCCGCGCGACGTGATGCCGGCGAGGAACTCGCCGTACGAGGTGAGCAGGTACATGGGGCCGCCCGAGTCGCCCGGGCACGTGTCGATGCCCGCGCCACCGGCGCCGATCTCGCCGTTCGGCCGCGCGGCGGTGTCGCAACCGGCGTGCGTGGTGCAGTTGGCGTCGGTGACCGTGCTCTCCGCTTCCTGCATCTCGTCGACGTAGCTCTGTGCGTTGCGATCGACGGCGCCGTAGCCGACGAACTGCACGCGCGCGCCGTTGACGATGTCGCTCTGCGCCCAGCCGGTCGCGAGGCGGCGCGGCGTCACCGTCGACGCCTGCGCCAGGACGACGATGGCGATGTCGTACTTGTTCTGCGGATAGGTGAGGCGCCGGCTCACCATGATGGTCTCGCCGAGGCTCGGCTTGGCGAGGCTGTTGGTGCCGATGAGCACCGCGTTGAGCGTGTTGTCGATGCAGTGCGCGGCGGTCATCACGACCGTCGGCGCGATGAGCACGCCGGTGCATCCCTGCTGTCCGCCGAAGAGGACGGCGGCGGTGTCGCGCCACTTGCCTTCGGGGACGGCGCTGCCGCCCATCACGGGCGCCGTGGCGCCCGTGTCCGGGAGAGGCTGCTGGGGTCCCTCCACCGTTTCAGCCACTGCATGGCTGGTGAGAAGCGCAACGAACAAAGCAGCGAGGCGCGTCATCCGCATGATGTGACACTAGATCAGTCGCGCCCCCCGCCGCACGGGCTTGTCCTGGCGTCGACTGGCTGATTGCCGACCCGAGTCGACAGCTAGTAGCGCGGAACCGTTGGATCTACCTGCACGCTCCACGCATCGATGCCACCCGCCAGGTTGTAGACCTGCTTGAAGCCCTTCTGGAGGAAGTGCTCGGCCGCGTTCTGGCTGCGCCCGCCGTGGTGGCAGTGAAAGGCCAGCGGCGTGCTCTTGTCGAGCTTCTCGATCTCGGCGGCGGCGTCCTGGTCGAGGAGCGTGGTGCCGGCGATCGCCGCCTTGTCGCGCTCGCCGGGCTGCCGCACGTCGTAGAAGTGCTTGACGGTGCCGGCGTCCAGGAGCGCCTTCAGCTCCTTGGGGCCGATCGCCTTCACGCTGGGCGGGCGATTCGGGTTCTCGATCTTGAAGCCGGCGCCCTGCGGTCCCTCGACGAAGTCGATGACCACGCCGGTGGCGCGGCGCGCGCTGGCGGCGTCGACCTGTACCGTGACGCCGTTGGTCTCGATCGTGGCCGAGGCCGCCTCGCGCGGGCCGATGTCGAGGCCGTGCTCGAAGCGGGCGTCGATCGACAGGTGGATGACGCTGCCCGGCTCGCCGTCGGCGAGGGCGGCCTTGAGCTCGGTCGCGGCGCGCGGCGAGACCGTGACCTTGGGTGCCTCGGGCGCCTGGGCGAGGTCGCCGAGCTTCTTCTGCAGCTCACCGACCGAGTGCATCTGGCGCACGATGTCGGCGCCGCCGACGAACTCGCCGCGCACGTAGAGCTGCGGGATGGTCGGCCAGTCGGAGAACGCCTTGATGCCGTCGCGGATGGTGGCGTCGGCGAGCACGTTGACGGTGGCGTAGTTGGGCAGCATGGTGTCGAGGATCTGCACCACCGCCGCCGAGAACCCGCACTGCGGGAAGGAACGGCTACCCTTCATGAACAGGACCACCGGGTCCGATGCGATGATCGACTCGATCTTCTGACGCAGCTCAGGCGCGAGGCTCATGGACACAGCTTCTAGCACGACCCCGCGGCTGGTCATCCGGGCCGTCGAAAAGATCGGGAAAATCGACGCTGCGACGTGGGATGGGCTCGACCACGGCCCGTCGCCGTTCTTGCGTCACGGCTTCCTTGAGGCGCTCGAGGATTCGGGCTCGATCGGCGGGCGCGCGGGGTGGGCGCCCGTGTACTTGCTCGCGCAGGAGAACAAGAAGGTTGTCGGCGCGGTAGCCGCGTTCATCAAGGGCCACTCGTACGGCGAGTACATCTTCGACTGGAGCTGGGCGAATGCGGCGGAGCGCGCCGGCGTCGAGTACTACCCGAAGCTCGTGGTCGCCGCGCCCATCACGCCGGCCACGGGGCGGCGGGTGCTCCTGGCGCCGGGGGCGGACGCCGACGCCGTGACGGCGGCCCTGTGCGCCGGGGTGCGGGCGCTGGCCGATCAGGCCGAGTGCTCGTCGATCCACTGGCTGTTCTGTACGGAAGACGAGCAACGGCGGCTGGCCGACAACGGCTTCCAGCCGCGCGCGAGCTTCCAGTTCCACTGGCGGAACCAGGGCTGGTCGTCGTGGGACGATTTCCTCGGCGCGATGGCGTCGCGCAAGCGCAAGCAGCTGAAGAAGGAGCGCGCGCGCGTGGCGGCGCAGATCGACGGCGTGGAGTGGGTGCGTGGCGCGGAGTTGACGAAGGCACAGCTCGATGATGTCGATCGGTGGTACCGCACGACGACCGACAATCACGGCGGCCACGACTATCTGCGCCCGGGCTTCTTCCATCGCCTCGCGGAGACGCTGCCCGACGAGATGCTGGTGAACATCGTGCGGCAGAAGAAGCGCGCGATCGCGGGGGCGCTGTTCTTCGAGACGTCGTCCGGGCTGTACGGCCGCTACTGGGGTTGCGATGCGCAGGTGGAGTTCCTGCACTTCGAGACCGCGTACTACGCGGGGATCGATCGCTGTATCGAGCGCGGACTGCCGCTGTTCGAGGCCGGCGCGCAGGGCGAGCACAAGCTCCTGCGCGGCTTCATGCCGGCGGCGACGTACTCGGCCCACTGGATCCGTCATCCGGGCCTGCGCGCGGCCATCAACGACTTCTGCGACCGAGAAGCCGGGGGCGTGCGCGCGCGGATGGACGAGCTCGCCGCCCACGGCCCGTTCCGACGCGACGATGACGCCGGTTAGGTACCCTGGGCCACATCCG
Source organism: Kofleriaceae bacterium (assembly GCA_035525615.1). Classification (GTDB taxonomy): domain Bacteria; phylum Myxococcota_A; class Polyangia; order Haliangiales; family Haliangiaceae; genus UBA2376. Next base: position 4,762 of record DATLEB010000341.1, read on the forward strand.
AGGGTCGCCGAGTCGAATTCAGTTGCCGCCTCCTCGGCCTGGGAGGAGCCTGTGATGTAACCGCGAGCGAGGGAGGCAACCATGATGGGCCAACTCCGAGAGCGTCACGCCACGCAGCCGCGAAATCGAGAACGCCGCACCGGACACATCTGTGTCGCGTGCGGAATGCTCTTCGCCGCCCGACCCGGCGAACATCTGGGCGCAGTCTTCTGCCCCACGTGCCTCGACAGTCCCGACGACCCGGTGACCGCCGAGATGTACTGGGACCTCGGCGGCGGTGACTGACGGCGCGAAGGGGGAGGGAGGGGCTTCCGAGCGTCGTTAACCAGGTGGTTAACGCTGTCGCGGCGCGTCGTCCCGGCGTTGCTTTCGGCGGCACTCCGCGCAACCGCAACTAACTGCGGCCGATACGCGCGGGCATGTCACCCCCTCGCCGGATCTGCCGAGCTGCCTCTCGTGCCCGACAACGCCCGGCCGACGCTCGTGCCCGGCTCATCGCGTTCGTGCCGCTCGCGTCGACGCTCATCCTCGCCACGGCGTCACCCGCGCGCGCCGGCGATCCGCCTTCGGCAGGCGCTGCGCCTTCGGCAGGGGCTGCACCTTCGGCAGGCGCTGCGCCTTCGGGCGGCGCTGCACCTCCGGGGGGCGCTGCCACCGACCGGTACGTCGTGGACACGCAGGCCATCCTCACCGGCCCGCGCTGGCACTTCGGCGAGACCCCGCGCGGCCATCTCACCGTCGCGCGGGGCGACGCCGTCACGATCGTGCTCGGCCGCGACCTTTTCACCGCGGACGGCACGAGCGCGCTCGCGTTCGAGGCGCACCTCGCCTCCGGCTTCGGCGGCACCGGCGCCATCGCGCGCGCCGGCGTCTCGCTCGGCCTCAAGGCCCGCACCGGGTCGCGCGTCGAGCTCGGCGTCGCCCTCGTCATCGCCAACCACTTCGATCCCGACCACCTGCGCGACCTGAACGTCGCGCCCGGCGCCCTCGCGCAACTCTCCTACGACCTCGACAACGGCCCGCCCTTCTCGACCCGCGTGCTGCTGCGTGCCGAGCTCCATCATCCCGCCGAGACCCGCCTCACCCTCGACACCTTCGTCGGCCTCGGCACCCGCTGGCCCTGACTCGCTTCGCCGCGCGTCCGCGTCTCTGCGGCGGCCACCGGCGACGCTCCGCACGCGCGCGGCGCAGTCGGCGCGTTCGCTGAGTCAGGCGGGCATGCGCTCATCGCGGCGCTCACTCGTGTGCAACGCGCGGCGCTCCGCGCTTACCGCGCGGCCGCGCTGGCGAGCGAGCGTGACTTCGTGCGGTGTCGACCACCGCTCCGCCTAACCCTCGTGCAACACGCGCCGGCCGATGTGCGTTCCCACGCCGCGCCGCGGTGATCGACGAGCGCGACGTCGTTTGATCTCACGAGCTCCGCGCCGGCCGAATTCGGTGCAACGACGCGCTGCCACCAACGCAACGAGCCGGCTCTGTCCCCTGACAGGCTCACTGGTGTGCAACGCGCGGCGCGCGGCGCTCCGCGCTTCCCGCGCGGCCGCGCTGGCGAGCGAGCGCGACCTCGTGCCGTGACGACCACCGCGCCGCCTGACTCTCGAGCGACATGCGCCGGCCGCTGCTGCTTCCCTGCTGCTTCCGCGCCACATCTTGCGTCGTGCGTCCTGCGCAGCCAACGACCACGACAACCGACTGCTCCGCGACGATACGCCTTGAAATCATCAGTAATCGGTAATATAAGCCTATTCAATGAAGGGCAGGCGGCCGGTAGCGCGAGTTGCGAAGGGGAAGGCGTCCTCCGGTCGGCGTCGCGCACCCCCCAAGCGCGCACCCGTGCAGCTCGAGATCGAGTTGAAGGAGCCGCGGAAGCGCGGCGGCGCGCGACCGGGCGCGGGGCGACCGCGCAAGGGCGAGCACCGATCGCCGCACGTGCGCCGGCCGGACGTGTCGCGGCATCACCCGATCCACGTCTCGCTGCGCGTCGTGCGCGACGTCGGTCGCCTGCGCCGTCCCGAGGCGTTCGCGGCCATCAGGCGCGCCGTCGCGGTGTGCATCGGCCGCACCGACTTCCGCATTGTCCACACCAGTATCCAGAGCAATCACATCCACCTGATCGTCGAGGCGGACGACAAGTACGCGCTCGAGAACGGCCTGCGCGCCTTCATGATCTCGGCGACGCGCCACCTCAACGCGCTGCGCGGCCGCCGCGGCGCCGTGTTCCCCGCGCGCTACCACGCCGTCCAGCTCACGACGCCGCTCCAGGTCCGCAACTGTCTCGCTTATGTTCTGAACAACTGGCGCCGCCACCGCGAGGATCTCGCGAGCTCGGCGACGCTGCGCGCCCACGTCGATCCGTACTCCTCCGGCATCGTCTTCGACGGCTGGGCCGGGTTGACCGCACCGTTCGTCGTTCCCCCCGGCTATCAACCGCCGCTCGTCTGCGGCCCGCGCTCGTGGCTCCTCCGCGTCGGGTGGCGCCATCACCATCCGCTGATCAGCCTGCGCGAGACGCCCGGCCCCGACCGCCATCTCCCGATCCCGTGACGGCTGGCGCTCCGCCGCTGCGATTCTCGCCGCATGGGGCGCATCGTCGAGGCGACACGCATCGCAACGATCCTCGCCGCGGCGCTGGTGCTCGCGAGCTCTGCCGCGCCGTCGAACAATCTTCCGCCGCAGGCGATGCCGCCGGCGTCCGTTGCCAGCTCTCACCGTACGCCTGCCTCTACGCTGCCCGGCGGTACGACCGCGCCGCCGCCGCGGTACTAACCGCCGCCCGCCGCACCGCCACCGGCCGCGCGCGACCGGCTCCTCCTCCTCGATCGTTCCCCGGCCGCTGGATCGCGCAACCGCACGTCAGCTACACCACGCCGCGATGACCGGCGCCGACATCGCGCTCGACATCGACGTCGCCACCGACGGCTCCTTCCGCGGCACCTGCACGACCTACGCCT
>DATLEB010000342.1:0-21027 GCA_035525615.1 Kofleriaceae bacterium
GATCTGGCTCGGGGAGACGCCTTCGCTCGACGTGTCGCGCAGACCGAAGAGCACGGTCTCCGCCAGCGACAGGCGCTGCGCGTCGGCGTGGACGTCGCGGATCTCGAAGCGCCACGCGCCGTCGCCCCAGCGCAGCGGCGAGAGGAGGCGATACCGCGTCTGCGCGGCGAGCTGCGCGGCGAGGCCGTCGGGCGTGAGCAGGCCGAGCTCGATGAGCGCGACGCCCATCGACAGGCGCCGCGACGTCGCCGCGTTGACCGCGTCGCGGTGTTGCGCCTGGTTGATGACGCCGGCCGCGACGAGGAAGTGACCGAGCGTCTCGTCGTGCGAGGGCGCGGCGATGAGATCGCCCTCGATCAGATCGATGGTCTTCACGACGCGCTCGCGCCGCACCAGGAAGCGCCCGGTCGCCTTCGCGTCCTGCAGATCGAGGAGCACCGCGGGCAGCGGCCGCAGCTCGAGGTCACCAGCGTGCGGGGCTCCCAGCGCCATCGTCACTCCGCCACGTGGCAGGCCGCGAGGCTGCCGTTCTTCTTGATCGTGAGGGGCGGCACTTCCTCGAAGCACGCCTCGGGCTTGTCCTTCACCGGACAGCGGGGATGGAACGCGCAGCCCGGCGGCGGGCGCAGCGGGCTGGGTACGTCGCCCTGGAGGATGATGCGCGAGCGGCGCGCGGACGGATCGGGCACCGGCACCGCCGAGAGCAGCGCCTGCGTGTACGGATGCTTGGGCTCGCGATAGAGCGTCGCCGCCTCGGCCAGCTCGACGACGCGGCCGAGGTACATCACGGCCACGCGATCGCAGATGTGCTGCACGATCTTGAGGTCGTGCGAGATGAACAGGTAGGTCAGGTTGCGCTCGGCCTGCAGGTCCTGGAGCAGGTTGACGATCTGCGCCTGGATCGAGACGTCGAGCGCGCTGATCGGCTCGTCGCACACGATGAACTCGGGGCTGACCGCGAGCGCGCGCGCGATGCCGACGCGCTGGCGCTGACCGCCGGAGAACTCGTGCGGGTAGCGCTGCGCGGCGTCGGGGCGCAGGCCGACGCGCTCGAGCAGATCGGCGACGCGCTCGTCGCGCGCGGCGCGCGAGGTGGCGAGGCCGTGGATCTCGAGCGGCTCGCCGACGGTGGCGCCGACCGTCATGCGAGGGTTCAGCGACGCGTACGGATCCTGGAAGATCATCTGCATCTTCCGGCGCAGCGGGCGGAGCTGCGCCTGCGGCAGCTGCGTGATGTCCTGCCCGGCGAACCGGATCTTGCCGGCCGTCGGATCGAGGAGCCGCAGCACGGTCCGGCCGAGCGTCGACTTGCCGCAACCGCTCTCGCCGACGAGGCCGAGCGTCTCGCCGGTGTAGACCTCGAGCGAGACGTCCTCGACGGCGCGCACCGACGCGTGCATCCGCGTGAGCGCGCGCCAGATGCGGGTGGGGACGTCGACCTTCTCGCGCGGCCACGCGACCTTGGCCGCGAAGTGCTTCGACACGCCCTTCATCTCGAGCAGCGTCGTCGCGCTCACGAGGCCGCTCCTTGCCGGTACGGCGACTCGGCGACGAGCGGATGATGACAGCGCACGAGCGAGCGACCGATCTGCACCAGCTCCGGCTCGGTGCGCTCGCACAGCTCGTCGGCGGCGGGGCAGCGATCGGTGAACTTGCAGCCCACCGGCAGCTCGTGGAGCGCCGGCACCATGCCCTTGATCTCGCGCAGCCGGGGTTTCTCGCCGGCGGGCGCGATCTCGCCGGCGGCGTGATAGCTCGGCACCGAGCGGAGCAGGCCTGCGGTGTAGTGATGATGCGGGCGCGCGAACAGCGCCTCGGTCGCGGCGCGCTCGACGACGCGGCCGGCGTACATGACCACGACCTCGTCGCACGTCTCGGCGACGACGCCGAGGTCGTGCGTGATGAGCAAGATGCTCATGCCGAGCTCCTCCTGCAGCTTGCGCAGCAGATCGAGGATCTGGGCCTGGATGGTCACGTCGAGCGCGGTGGTCGGCTCGTCGGCGATGAGCAGGTCGGGCTTGCACGCGAGCGCCATCGCGATCATCACGCGCTGGCGCATGCCGCCCGACAGCTGGTGCGGATAGTTGCTCAGCCGCTCCTCGGGCGACGGGATCCCGACCAGCTTGAACATCTCGGCGGCGACCGCGAGGGCTTCCTTGCGCGACTTGTGCTGGTGGAGCCGCACGGCCTCGGCGACCTGATCGCCGACGGTGAACACCGGGTTCAGCGACGTCATCGGCTCCTGGAAGATCATCGCGATGCGGTTACCGCGGATCGCGCGCATGGCCGCCTCGGGCAGCGCGAGCAGGTCCTTTCCGTCGTAGCGGATCTCGCCGCGCGCGATGCGCCCGGGCGGGCTCGCGATGAGGCGCATCACCGAGAGCGCGGTCACCGACTTGCCGCACCCGCTCTCGCCGACGACGCCGAGCGTCCCCTTCCTCGGGATCTCGAACGACACGCCGTCGACGGCGCGCACGACGCCACGCTCGGTCCGGAACTCCGTGACCAGGTCGCGGATCTCGAGCAGCGCCCCCATGGCCGGCCTCCAACATAGCGTCACCGCGCCCGAAAATGCGTCGAGGCGACGAGTTTCCTCGCCGCCTCGCATTCGCAGGTGACTGACCGATCAGCCGCGACCGCGACGACCACCACGGCCACCGCCGTCGTAGTCGCCACCGCCGCCACCGTAGCCGCCACCGCCGCCGCCACGGCCACCGCCGCCGTCGTAGCCACCACCGCCGCCGCCGCCACGACCGCCGCGGCCACCGCCGCCACCGCCGTAGCCGCCGCCACCACCACCGGGACGGCCACCGCCGCCGCCGCCGCCGAAGCCGCCGCCACCGCCGCCGCCGCCGGGACGGAAGCCGCCGCCACCACCGCCGCCACCGCCGCCACGCGGGCGCTCGTCAGCCTGGTTCACGCGCAACGGACGACCGTCGAGCATCTGCCCGTCCATGCCCTCGATCGCCTTTTGCGCCTCTTCGGGCGTTCCCATCGTCACGAAACCGAAACCGCGCGGGCGGCCGGTCTCGCGATCCGTCACGAGGTGAACGTCCTCGACGGCGCCGAAGGACTCGAAAGCGGCGCGGACGGCGTCGGTAGAAGTCTGAAACGAAAGGTTGCCTACGTACAGTCGGTTGTTGCTCATCGCAGTCTCACTCTCGGGGTCGGGTCGGCGTTCTGGATTTTCTGTGGTCCGCAGGCTTCATTCGCTGCGCCACTGCTTGCCGGCAACCTTGTAACTGGAGTCAAAACGCCATGCAAGACTGATGCGTTTGGTCGGACCACGCGGAGCTGCCTTGCACTCCCGCGGGGTTCCGACAGACTGGGACGCTGATGCGCCGCCTGACCGAGCCCATCTGACCTGCTGCGGGGGCGGCTCGAGCCGCCTTTCTCACCTGGCTCTTGCTCGTGGTGGAGCTCCTGGATGAGCTCTACTCAGGGGTATTTTCGGTTGGCGCGGCCGCCATCCAGGAGAGTTTCTCGGTCTCTCATCAGGGACTTGTAGGCGCTCTCTTGCTCGCGCCCGGACTGGCGGGCATCGCGTTCGAGCCGGTCATCTTTCTCCTGGCCGACCGCTACTCGCGCCGCCTGTTCGTGGCCGGCGGGCTGGCGGTCATGGGGCTGGCGTCGGCGGCCTGCGCGCTCGCGCCGTCGTCGCTGATGTTCACGGTCGCGGTGTCGGTCAGCGCGGTGGCGAACTCGTGCGGCGTGGAGCTGGCGCAGGCGACGCTCGCGGACGCGCATGCGCACGATCGGGCGCGTGCGCTGGCGCGGTGGACGTTCTTCGGTGCGATCGGTGACGTCGCGGCGCCGGTGATGGTCGCCGGGCTCGCGCTGCTCGGCTTCGGCTGGCGCGGCGGCTTCGCGGTGATGGCGGTCGTGCTCGTCGCGTGGTCGGTGCTGCTCGCGCGCGCGCCGTTTCCGGCGCCGTCGGCGGGCGGCTGCGACGACGGCGACGACGACGGCGACGACGGCGACGAGGATGGACCCGCGCTTTCGCTGTGGGCGTCGATGCGCACGGCGGTCGCGAATCGCAGGCTCCTCGGCTGGTTGCTCGCGACGTCGCTCTGCGACTGGCTCGACGAGATCCTCGTCGTGCTCGCGTCGGTGCACCTGCGCGAGCACATGGGCGCGGGAGCGATCGAGCGCAGCCTCATCATCGGTGCGTACGTGTGCGGCTCGCTCGTCGGGCTCGCGGGGCTCGAGCGCGCGCTGGTGCGGTTCGCCGCGCATCGCATCGTCGTGGTGTGCGCGGCGGCGTGCGCCGTGCTGTTCGCGCTGTGGCTGGTCGCGCCGACGCTGTGGCTATCGGGCGCGCTGCTCGCGCTGGTCGGCGTCGCGGCGGCGCCGCTTTATCCTCTGACGATGGCGCAGTCGTACGCGGCGCTGCCCGGGCGGTCGGGCGCGGTGCACGCGGCGGCGCGCGTGCTCACGCCGCTATCGCTGGGCGCGCCGTGGCTCCTTGCGTGGATCGCTGATCACGCCGGCACGGGGGCGGCGCTGGCCACGATCCTCGTCGGGCCGATCACGATCACCGCGCTCGCGGCGCTGGTACCATCGAGCGATGCCACCGGTAGCGACGACCGCCGAGCTTCTCGCCGCGCTGGCGATGGCGAACCCGGGTGACGTGATCACGCTCCAGCCCGGCACGTACGTGGTGTCGAGCAACCTGAGCTGCAGCCGCGCCGGCGCGTCGGGCATGCCCATCACGGTGCGCGCCGAGACGCTCGGGACCGCGATCATCGAGTCGTCGGCGGTCGAGGGCTTCCACGTCACGGCGCCGTACTGGACGTTCGAGAACCTCGAGATGCGTGGCACGTGCGCCGACGATTCGTCGTGCGAGCACGCCTTCCACATCACCGGCCTGGCCGACGGGGTGGTGCTGCGCAACAACCGGCTGCGCGACTTCAACGCGCAGGTGAAGGGCAACGGCGCGCCGGTCGGGCCCGGTGGCGCATACACGTGGCCGGACGACGTCGTGATCGAGGGCAACGAGCTCTTCGACACGGACGCGCGCAACACGAGCAACCCGGTGACGAAGCTCGACATCGTCGGCGGGCGGCGCTGGCGCATCCGCGCCAACTACATCCACGACTTCCAGAAGGCCGGCGGCGACGGCGTCAGCTACGCCGCGTTCCTCAAGGGCAACTCGCGCGACGGCGTCATGGAGCGGAACCTCGTGGTGTGCTCGCGCCTGCACACCGGCGCCACGCGCATCGGGCTCTCGCTCGGCGGCGGCGGCACGGGGCCCGACTCGATCTGCGAGGACGCGACGTGCGCGCCCGAGCACCAGGACGGCATCCTCCGCAACAACATCATCGCGCACTGCTCGGATGTCGGCGTGTACCTCAACCAGGGGCTGCGCTCGAAGATCTACTTCAACACCGTGTACGACACCGCGGGCATCGACGTGCGCTACGCGGAGTCGACCGCCGACGTGCGCGCCAACCTCGTCACCGGCACGCTGCGCGATCGCGAGGGCGGGACGCACACCGAGGCCGAGAACGTCACCGGCGCCGGCAACGCCGCGTTCGACGGGTGGTTCGTCGATCCGGCCGGCCTCGACTTCACGCTCGAGGATGGTGCGATGGTGGTCGACGGCGCGACGGCGCTGGCCGACGTCACCGACGATTACTGCGGCAACGTGCGCGCCGACGGGCCGCCCGATCGCGGCGCGGTCGAGTACGACGGCAACGCGCCCTGCGATACGCGCGTCACGCATCCCGGCGGCGGCGGCACCGGCCCGGGCGGCGATGGCGGCCCGGGCGACGGCGATGGCGGCACGGGCGGCGACGGCGACGGCGGCACGGGCGGCGGTGATGACGGCGGCGGCGGATGCTGCAGCGCCGGTGATCGCGGCGCGCGCGGCGGCGCAACCGATGGCGCGGCCGCACTCGCGCTCGGCGCGCTCACGCTCGCCGCGATCTCGCGCCGTCGGCGGCGCGCGTAGCGCGGTCCGAACAACGCGCGTAGCATCGCGCGCGATGAAACGCGCACGCGCCACGCACCGCTCTGCCGCGCTCGCCACTGCCGCCGTCGTCGCGCTCGGGGTCGCGCTCGTCGCGACGGCCGCGTGCAAGAAGGCGGCGAAGCCGCCGGCCGATGCGCCGCCGCCGCCGGCCGATGCGCCGCCGGCGGCCGTCGTCGACGCTGGCGACGTCGCTCCGGACATGGGCGCGCTGACGCCGCCGGTGCCGGCCGGCAAGGTCGGCATCCAGGTGCTCGGCGTCGAGTACGAGGGCCACGAGGCCAAGCTGTTGCCGGCGATCCGCGCCGACGGCGCGCAGATCGCCGCGCTGTGGATGGGCGACGACGGCGGCCGGGGCTACCTCGACCTGAAGCTGCAGCTCCTCGATGCGAAGACCGGCAAGGTCGTCGACGACCGCCGCCTCGTCGATCCCGACGAGACCACGACGGCGCAGCGCGAGGACGGCACCTTCGACCCCAAGGTGCTCGACGCCGTGAAGCAGCGCGTCGCCGGCGCCAACGCGATCTTCGCGACCGGCGACTGGCGCGCGCTGGAGACGCACCACGCCGAGCCGACCGATCCGGAGGCGCCCATCGTCGCCGCCGGCATCAACTGGACGCTCGAGTCGGGCCTGCACCTCGTCGGCAAGCGCGCCGGCAAGGTCGTCTTCGATCGCACGTACATGCAGCTCACCGGCAAGAAGCAGGCGCGCGGCGCCGATGACGACGACATGTGCCCCGACGTGATCGTGCTGTCGGCGATCCACGTCGACGAGCCGACCGGGCAGGCGCTGGTCGGCTTCGGACGCCAGCCCGGTCACAACTGCGGCGCGCCCGGCGACGACCTCGCCGTGATCACGCTGCCGAAGTGATTCGCGACTACTGGCCCTGGCGGCGCGGCTGGTACGGCGCGATCGACACGGTGCCGCCGTTGGCGGGCGACCACACCTGCGCGACCAGGCGCAGCGTCTGAGCGTCCAGCTCGGCCTGCGTGCGGAAGCCGAGCACCTGCACCGCGTAGCCTGCCGTGATGGGCGGCACGTCGAGGATCATGAACTTGCCGTCGAGGTTCGAGAACGGCGATTGCTGGTTGGTCACCGGCACGTTCGACGAGTTGCCCGAGAAGTAGAACGTGCGCGCGCCGCCGATGATGTCCGTCTGCGAGCGCGTGCGGCTCGCGATCACGACCGCGTTCGAGACCGCGCGGCCCTGGCAGTCGGTGATGTCGCCGAGCGCGATCGCGTTGGCCGGGTTGCGCACCAGGCCGACGTACTGCGCGAGCGAGTTGAGGGTCGGCGCCGACACGGCCTGCAGGTCGCGCGTCGCGGTCGCTCCCGGCGCGATGTACTGCTCGAGCAGGTACGTGCCCGGGAAGTTCTGCCCGGTGATCGCGAAGGTGTAGCGCCGCGACGTCGACGGCAGCATGCCGAGCGTCATCGTGAAGCTTCCGCGCGACGCGCCGTTGGTCGCCGTCATCCCGCTGCCGACCTGCGCCGACGTCGACGGCGCGTACGCCAGGATCGCGGCGCCGCCGACGCCGTTGGTCGTCGGATAATCGAGGACTCGGCCGGAGAGCTGGATGGCGCCCGTCGACGCCTGGTCGGAGGTCGGCGTGCCCATGCACGACCAGTCGGCGAGGCCCTGATCGACCCACGCGCCGTTCACGATCGAGTTCGCGCGCATCACCGCGGTGGGGCGCGGCACCGCCATGCCGCCGTCCATCGGCGGCCCGCCGTCGATCCATGGCGCGTCGATGGACCCGTCGGTCACCCACCACGGCGCGTCGACGATGTCGTCATCGCCGCCGCCGCCGTCGTCGCGACCGTCGCCGAAGTAGAGGTGACAGCCCGAGAGCATCACGAGCGCGAGGAAGGGCGTGGCCAGCCGCATGACGTCATTGTATCGCTGCAACGTCGCGCGGCGCTGCCGTCGGAGGTGATCGACGTCACGCCCGATCCCCATGGCCGTCGAGCTAGCTCGCAGCGAGCGCGCGTTCGATCGCCTCGAGGAACGTCGGACCGTTCACCGGCTTCTCGATCACCGGGACCGTCGTACGCAGATCGCCGCCGAACCCGGTGACGACGACGATCGGCATGGTCGGCCACGTCGCCTTCACGGCGCGGATGAGCTCCTCGCCGCTGCCCGACGGCATGTTGCGGTCGGTGACCACGAGCTTGATGCCGCGGGTCTCGGACAGGAGCGCCTGGATCGCCTCGGACCCCGACCCCGCCTCGACCACGTCATACCCCGCGCGGACGAGCCACCTCCGGTAGATCGTCCGGATGCGCTCCTCGTCGTCCACCACCAGGACACGAGTCTTGGTCACGTCTGTCGAGTATCGCGGATCTCACCCGCGGGGGTCGAGTACCACTGGGGTAGTGGGACCGAGGTCCACCATCAGGATCGTGCCCTTGCCGTCGACGGAGTGGAGGCGCGCCGAGCCGCCGCGCGCCCGCGCCATGGCGCGGATGGCGTCCATACCGACACCTCGCCCAGAAACGGTGGTGACCGCCCTGGCGGTCGAGAAGCCTGGCTCGAAGAGGAGCTCGAGCAGGTGCTCCGGAGTGGAGCCCACGTCCATGCCGAGGGACAGGGCACGCTGCTTCACGCGCTCGAGGTCGACCCCGCGGCCGTCGTCGCGAACCTCGACCAGCAGGCGGCCGTCCTCGATGTCGAGCATCGCGGCGATGCGGCCGGTCGCGAGCTTGTGGGCGGAGAGGCGGTCGGCGGCCGGCTCGATGCCGTGGTCGATCGCGTTGCGTACGGCGTGCGCGAGCACCTCGAACACGGTCTGGCGCAGGTCGCCGGGGAGGCGGATGCCGACGACGTCGAGCTCCACGTCGACCTGCTTGCCGGTCTCGGCGGCGGCGACCGCGGCCGCGGCCTGCACGCGCGCGGCGACGTCGTCGAGCGACGCCCACGTCACGGCGGCGACCGCCTCGGCGAGCTTGTCGACCTCGCGCTTCACGCGCTCCGTGCCCGGCGTCTCGCCGAGGCGGCGCATGACGGCGGCGAGCGCGCTGTCGAGGTTGCGCGCGGCCTGCGCGGCGGTCGCGTTGGCGCGCGCCGGCGTGAGCATCGCGGGGAGGTCGCGCACGGCGGCGATGGCGCGGCCGGCGCCGCGCGTCGATTCGAGGTGACTCGTGATGCTGAGGACGCCGATGGTGCGCGCGACCTGGATGAGGCCGGCGACGTCGACGACGCCGCTCTCGGGGCGGACGCAGCTGACCAGCATGCCCGCGACGTCGGCGGCGGCGTCGGAGGCGCGGACCTCGACGTGGAGCTCGTGGTAGAGGCGGAGCCACGTGGCGAGCTCGTCGACGCCCTGCTCGATCTCTGCGAGATCGCGGCGCGACGGACGCGACGACGCCTTGGCGCGGGCCACGTCGGTGCGCACGATCTCGACGCACACCGCGAGCTCGTCGCAGTGGGCGCGGCCCACGGCCTCGGCGAAGCCGGTCATGAGACGCTCGAGGCGGCGCGCGCGGCGGGCGCGGCGCGGCTGCTCGGCCCACGCGGCGGCTGCGCGCTCGATGCGTGGCAGGAGCGGACGGCACGCGGCGTAGAGGACGGTCATCGCGTCGGGGCCCGCGTCCGGGCTGGCGAGGGCGACGGCGACGCGCAGCTCGCTCAGCTGCTCGCGCAGGGACTCGAGCGAACGCGTCGTCGGCGGCTCGCTCGTCGAGCGCAGGCTCTGGAGCAGATCCTCGATGCGGTGCGCGCGCGCGGCGACGTCGCGCAGCCCGGCCGAACCGGCCAGGCCCTTGAGCCCGTGCACCGAGCGGAACATGCGGTGGAGCGCGTGGCGCGACTGCGGGTCGCGCGTGAGCGTCGCGAGCTCGGCGTCGCAATCCTCGAGCGCGCCGCGCGCGTCGGCGACGACGGCGGGAGCCTGCGCCGAGAGCGTGGTGGCCGGCGCGTCGGCGGCGACGCGATCGTCCTTGCGCACCGAGAGGACCACGCCGACGACGACCTTGTTCTCGACCAGCGGTCCGACGTCGATGCCGAGCGGCGCGCGTGCGCCGGCGGCCGGCACGCTGCGGGGCGCGTCGGCGGCGTACATGCGGAAGAGCTCGAGGTCCTGGCCGACCGCGCAGGCGAGCCACATCTGCCAGCGCGCGGCGTCGGCGCCGTCGGCGTCGATGCCGAGCACCTCGTGCAGCTTCATCCCGACGGCGGCGCTGACGTCGAGCACCGGGTCGTAGCCGCTGTACGCCTGCAGGACGACGCCCTCGGTGCTCACCACCAGCGTCGTCGACGGCAGCGCCGCGAAGACGGCGTCGACGCCGCCGCGCGTGCGCTGCAGGCCCGCCGCGATGCGGCGTTGCGAGAGCACGGTGTCGACGGTGGCGATCGGCCCCGCCATCATGCGGCTACCCCGGCCAGCTCGACGCCCAGGTAGACGCGAACGGTGCCGTTGGAGGCCGCGATGGTGGCGATCAGCTGATCGCGCGAGAGCTCCGGGTGCGCGACGCTGTCGTAGATGACCGGCGGCAGGATCTCGACGTCGTAGCCGGCGTCGTGCAGCGGACCCGTCGCGTTGCCGGTGACGATGTTCGACAGCTCCGCGACCGCGTCGGCGACGGTCTCGGCCGGGACTTCGTCGCACATCATCATGCGCGTGGCGAGCACGCGCGCGAGGTCGGGCGAGAACACCCACGTCACGGGGCCGCAGAGCGCGCCGGTGAGCTCGACCGAGACCGCGACGGACGGCGCCGGGATGGCGCGGCCGACGTGCAGGCTGGCGAAGCGCGCCGGCTCGTTCAGGCTGGTGCGGAGGACGCGCGCGAGGGCGCTCACGAACGCGTTGACGACATCGGCGTGTGGTTCGGTCATGGCGGTTCCTTACGCTCCGGCCTTGGTGACGCGCAGGACTTCACGCGCGCTGGTCTGGTGGGTGACGAGGAGGCGCAGCGCCGCGAGCCGCATCGAGCGGAAGCCGCTGGCCACGGCGTGGGCGCGCAGCTCGTCGACATTGGCGCCGCGCGAGATGAGGGCGCGCATGGTGTCGTCGATCTCGAGGAGCTCGCGCACGGCGATGCGACCGCGGTAGCCGGTGCGATGGCACGCGGCGCAACCGCGACCGCGGACGAGGTGGAAACCCTCGGGGAGCTCGGCGGGAAGGCCGAGCACGGCGCACTCGGAGGCGTCGGGGACGTGGCGCTCGAGGCACTCGCTGCACACCTTGCGGACCAGGCGTTGCGCGACCACGCCGACCAGCGACGGCGCGATGAGGTGCGGCTCGATGCCCATCTCGGTGAGGCGCGTGACCGCGGAGAGCGCGTCGTTGGTGTGGAGCGACGAGAGCACGAGGTGACCGGTGAGCGCGGCCTCGGCGGCGGTCACGCCGGTCTCGTGGTCGCGGATCTCGCCGACGAGGATGACGTCGGGATCCTGGCGCAGGATCGAGCGAAGCGAGCCCGCGAAGGTGAGGCCGCGCTTCACGTTCACCTGGACCTGGTTGATGCCGGGGAGCATGTACTCGACCGGATCCTCGACGGTGACGACGTTGAGCTCGGGCGTGCGGACGGCGTTGAGCGCGGCGTAGAGCGTGGTCGACTTGCCGCTGCCCGTCGGGCCGGTCACGAGCAGGAGCCCGTGCGGCGACTGGATCATGCGGTCGAAGATGGCGCGCTCGTCGGTCGTGAAGCCGAGCTCGTCGAGCGGCAGCGCGGCGCGGCGGTTGTCGAGGACGCGGCACACCACCTTCTCGCCCCAGTACGTGGGGAGGATGGAGACGCGCAGGTCGACGTCGGCCTGGCCGTGGCGGATCTTGATGCGGCCGTCCTGCGGCACGTGGCGGATCGCGATGTCGAGGTTGGCGAGCACCTTGATGCGCGAGACCACGGCGGCGTGCAGGTCGATGGAGCGAACCTCCACGGTGCGGAGCGCGCCGTCGACGCGATAGCGGATCGTGGTGTCGCGCTCCGAGGCCTCGATGTGGATGTCGCTCGCGCGCTGATCGAGCGCGCCGGCGATGGCATTGTTGACGATGGGCGTCGCGGCGAGGAGGGCCTCGTGCGAGACCTGATCGGTGTCGGCCTCGAGGCGGCTGACGCCGGTGATCTTCGCGTCGTAGAGGCGGCGGATGGCGCGTTCGATCTCGGTCGGCGTGACGACGACGAAGGTGACGGCGCGCTTGAGCTGGCGGGCGAGCCAGTCGGCGAGCTCGAACTGCGTCGGGTCGGGCGTCGCAAGGGTGATTTCCTGCGGCGACGCGAAGGCGACGACGACGCCGTGCTTCTCGGCGAGGGCACGCGGGACGAGCTCGGCGAGCGCGGGCGCGAGCTCGACGTCGTCGAGCAGCAGGCGCGGCAGGTTGAAGTGGCGCGCGACGACCTCGGCGACCTCGTCGGCCGACGCGAAGCCCGCGGCCGACACGGCGGCGGCGCCGAGCTTCTTGCCGCGGACCAGCTCGATGGCGACAGCCGCGCGGTTGCGTTGCGGCGCCGCGTTCACGACACGCCTCCGAACAGGCGGTCGAGATCGTCCTGCGAGACGACCGAGGGCAACGGCACCACGGCGGGCGCGGCGGCCTTGCCGACCAGGCTGGCGAGCTCGGCGGCGCTCATGGTGTCGGCGCGCGAGAGCACGGGCGACGAGACGGGTGCGGGTACGGGGGTGACGAGCTTGACGATCGGTGCGGTCGGCTTGTCAGCCACCGGCTTCAGCGGCGCGGCGCTCGCGGCCGCGCTCGCCTCGAGCGTGTCGCCGCAGCCACCGCAGAAGGCGTCGTCGGTGCAGTTGACGAACTGGCAGCGGCCGCACGACGTGCCGATGCGGCGACCGCAGCCGCCGCAGTACGAGCGGCGGGCGTCGTTATCGCGGCCGCACCGACAGGTCACGACGCCACGCTCGCGCTGACGACCGCGGGGGCGTTGCGCGCGAGCAGGTGACGCATGACGGCGACCGTGCGGTCGGCCTGGAACGGCTTGAGGATGTAGTGGCTGACGCCGGCCTTCTGGCAGGCGACCACCTTGTCGCGCGTCGTGAGCGACGTGCACATCACGATCACCGCGCGCGGATACTTCTGCAGCAGCTCGGTCGCGGCGGTGACGCCGTCCTTGCCCGGCATCACGATGTCGAGGAACACGATGTCGGGGTGGTGCCGCTCGTAGAGCGGAAGCGCGTCGTCACCGGTCGCACCCTCGACGATGGCGTCGCACCCGGCCTGGCGAAGCAGCGCGCGCAGCTGCGTGCGCATGACGGGCGAGTCGTCGACGATGAGAGCGCTGGGCATGGCTTTCAAATCGGCCATCTGCGCGAGTCGTGAAGGGCTCGCGAGCGCTTCCGGACACACCCGTGGAGGGTAGCGAATCTGGGTACTTGCGGCGGGGGCGGGAGGTGGTGGTTGATCGCGAGGCTGTGCTCGGCCCGGGCACTGCGCCGGCTGACGCCCGCGCGAAGCCCGGGAGACCGGTGCCGTTCGCCGCGCCGTCACGGCGGGTGATTGCTGCGGCCATCCGCGGCGCGCCGTGCCCCGTGGCCGACCTTCCCTCGACCACGCTCGCTTCACGAACAGATGACCCTCGCGAGATCGGCTGGAACCTGCGCATCGAGGAGGAAGACCCATCCAATCACCACGTCGAAACGTTCTATCGGCGTCTCGACGAGGTCCTGCACGCAACCGGGCAGCCGGCGCGCGGAAAGCCAACACCTGTTTGGAAGGAACGCACGAAGCGCGCGCCGGGGGCCCGAGCTCACTAGCAGCGCGGCAGGCCCTCGGGCATCTCGAGGGCGAACTTCTCGGGCGTGAGCTCGGGGCCGAGCTGGCGCTCCTTCCAGATGACGAGGAGGTCGGCGTTCTTGCCGGGCGAGCGGAAGCGGGACTTGCCGGGGACGCGGCGCTGGAGACCGTTGACGTCCTTGACGGTGGTGTAGTCGGTGTTGTCGATGCGCCACTCCTGGGTGCCGTCGGCGAGCTTCACCTCGCTGGAGATGATGTCGGCGTGGCCGTCGCGCGCGTCGAGCACGATGGTCTGGGTGCGGCCGTCGTCGCCCTTCAGCTCGAGCTTCTCCTTTGCGGCCTTCGCATCCCACGTGATCGTGCCGGTGGCGCCGGGGACCACGGGGGTCGCGCCGGTGGCGAGCTGGACGAAGTCGTCGGGCGCGAGCGCGATGTTGAAGAGCGACGCGATCGTGTCCTTGCTGCACGGGCCCGTGAGCTGGCAGTTCTTGTTCTTGTCGATGAACGCGTAGTCGGTGCCGTTGCACGCGAGGTCGGCGATGACGTCGTTGCCGGCGGGCGAGAGCGCGTTGATGCGCACCTGCGAGCCGGTGGTGCCCATGACGAGCACGCCGCCCTTCACGCGCTGGTTGTTCATCCAGTAGTCCATCGTGGTCTCGGCGCTGAAGCTCGCGACGGCGTCGCGCTGCGCGGCGATCCGCGAGAGGAGCTCCTCGACCTTGGGCTCGGGATAGGGGCGCTTGTGCGAGCCGCCGGGGCAGCCGCACGCGAGGAACGCGAGGAGGGAGAAGGCGGGGAGGAGGGCGAGACGCATGTCCCGGTGATACATCACCGCGCCGCGTCGCGCCCGTCCTGGCGTGCCTGGGTCACATGCCGAGCTGCTGGATCAGGAAGGCGTAGAGGTCGGCGTTCGCCTCGACCTGCTGGCGCACGAGGTCCGCGCCGCCGTGACCGGCGTTCTGCTCGATCCGCAAGAATGCCGGCCGGTCCGCCGCCGCCGCGGTCGAGGACGACGCGTGCTGCACGGCCGCGGTGAGCTTGCGCGCGTGCATCGGGTCGACGCGATCGTCGTGATCGGCGGACATCATCAGCAGCGCCGGATACGCGACGCCCTCGCGCACGCGGTGGTACGGCGAGTACGCGAAGAGCGCCTTGAACTGCGCCGGATCGTCGGCCGAGCCGTACTCGGGGATCCACGTCTTGCCCGAGCCGAAGAGGTGGTAGCGGACCATGTCGAGGAGCGGCACCGCGCACACGACGGCGCGGAAGAGCTCCGGGGCCTGCGTCATCGCGGCGCCGACGAGGAGGCCCCCGTTCGAGCCGCCGTGGATGGCGAGCTTGTCGGGGCGGGTCCAGCCCTCGGCGACGAGCCAGCGCGCCGCGGCGATGAAGTCGTCGAAGGTGTTCTGCTTGTTGGTGACCATGCCCGCGCGATGCCAGTCCTCGCCGTACTCGCCGCCGCCGCGCAGGTTGGGGATCGCGAGCATCCCGCCGCGCTCGAGCCAGACCGCGCGCGCCGCGCTGAAGGTCGGCGTGAGGCTCACGCCGAAGCCGCCGTAGCCGTAGAGGATCACCGGCTGCGTGCCGTCGCGCCTGGCGTCCTTGCGGTGCAAGAGGAACATCGTGATCGGCGTGCCGTCCTTGCTCCGGTAGCGCACCTGCTCCGCCACGATGTTCGACAGGTCGATGGGGAGCGTGACGCGTGACCACTCCTTCACGGCGCCGGTCGCGATCGACGTCTCGTAGATGACCGATGCCTCGGTGAACGACGTGTAGTGGAAGTACGCGGTGTCCGCGTCGGGATAGCCGCTGATGCCGGCGCTGGTGCCGAGCGGCGGCAGCGCGACGTTGCGCACGAACGCGCCGTCGAGCTCGTGCACGGCGAGCTCGGTCTGCGCGTCGCGCAGGTACGTGAGCGCGAGCTTGCCGCCGACGACGGACAGGTTCTCGAGCGTGGCGTCGCCCTCGGGAACGATCTCCTTCCAGTCGGCGCGCGCGGTCCGCCGGGCATCGACCGCGAAGGCGCGGTACTTCGGCGCGTCGAGATTCGTGAGGACGTAGAAGCGATCCTTCCACGCGGTGACGAAGAAGTTGGCCGGCATCCCGACGGCGAGCGGCTGCCAGCGCGCGTCGCCGTGCGCCAGGTCGCGGACGTAGACGTCGGTCGACACCCAGCCGTGCTGCACCATCGCGAGGAGCCAGCGGCCGTCCCACGAGACGGCGCCGCCGAGGAAGGTCTGCGGGTTGTGCGTCGCGGGATGGACCACCGCGTCGTGCGCGGGATCGCCGCCGATCTCGTGAAACCGCAGCTCGGCGAAGCCCGGGCGATCCGCGACGGTGACCGGCCCGCCGATCGGCGGCACCCACGTGTAGTAGAAGCCGGTGCCGTCGGGCGCCCACGACACCTCGGCGTACTTGGTCCCGGCGATGACGTCGCCGAGATCTTCGCCCGACGCGACGTCGCGGATGTACGTCGTCGACTCGTCGGAGTTGTTGGCCTTCTTCGCGTAGGCCACGAGGCGGCCATCGCGCGACGGCCACCAGCCGCCGAGCCCGGCCGAGCCGTCGGTCGACCACGTGTCGGGATCGAAGAGCACGCGCTCGGCGCCGTCCTGGCCCTGCTTCCAGTAGACGACCGCCTTCTCCTTGTCGGCGTGCTTGCGCGTGTAGAAGTAGCGGCCGTTGCGGTGCACCGGCGCGCCGATCGCGTCGAAGTACATGACCTGCCGCAGGCGCGTGGCGAGCTCGTCACGCGCCGGCAGCGCGGCCAGGCGCGAGCGCGCGAAGGCGTCCTGCGCCTCCATCCACGCCTGGACGTCGGGGCGCGTGTCGTCCTCGAGCCAGCGATACGGATCGGCGACGCGCTGGCCGTGGATCGTGTCGACGACGTGGTCGCGCCGCGTCTCCGGATACGGCGACCTGTGCTCCGTGGGCGCCGCGCGGTCCGCCGTGCATGCGGCGAGGACGACGAGAGCGGCAGCGAGCGATCGCATGGCGTGATACCAGGGTGGCATGAGCGCGAGCCGTCGTCATCCGAACGTCGTCAACGTCACCGAGATCGAGGGGCAGCACCGCGCCGCCGGCAGCCGCTTCGGCGCCCTGCGCAAGAACCTGGGCGCCGAGAGCGGCGGCTCGGGCATCGGCTGCACGTGGCACGAGGTCGCCCCGGGACGCGCCGCCTATCCGCGTCACTTCCACACCGCCAACGAGGAGTCGATCTACGTGCTCGAGGGCACGGGCACGCTACGGATCGGTGACGACTCGGTCGTGATCGGCCCCGGCGACTACGTCGGTCTCCCGGTCGGCCCGGATCACGCGCACCAGATCATCAACACCAGCGACGCGCCGCTGCGCTACCTCGCGATCTCGACCATGCACGACGTCGAGATCGTGGGCTATCCCGACTCGAAGAAGATCGGCGCCATGGCGGCGTCCGACCTGCGCGGCGCGTTCACCGGCGCCTCGAAGCTGTGGGTCGGTTTCATCGGCCGCGAGGCCGATGCCGTCGGCTACTTCGAGGGCGAGGATATCGGAGAAATGGATCCGGACTCGCCGAAGTAGTGGCTCACATCCGGCGCAGCAGCAGGCTGCCGAGCGAGTAGCCGGCGCCGAACGACGCCATGATGCCGTAGGCGCCCTTGGGCAGATCGTCGTTGTACTTCGAGAACGCGATCGCCGAGCCCGCCGAAGCCGTGTTGGCGTACTCCTCGAGGATGAGCGGCGCCTCGAGCGCGGTCGGGCTGCGCCCGATGAGACGCTGCGCGATCAGGTCGTTCATGTTGCTGTTGGCCTGGTGCAGCCAGAAGCGCGCCACGTCGGTGGGCGCGACGCCGGCCTTCTCCAGGTGCTCGGCGATGAACTTCGCCGCCATGGGGACCACGTCCTTGAAGACGCGGCGACCCTGCTGGTAGAACAGCTTGTCGGCGTCGCTGGCGCGCTCGGGATCGCACCGGTTGAGATAGCCGCCGTTGTTGCGGATGTTCGACGAGAACTTCGCCATCGCGTGGGTCGAGATGACCTCGTAGCTGCCGGGCCGCGCGTTCGCCACCGGCTCGACGATGCACGCGACGCTCGCGTCACCGAAGATGAAGTGGCTGTCGCGATCCTTGAAGTTGAGGAAGCCGGTCGTGATCTCCGGCGTGACGGCGAGCGCGCACTTCGACTTGCCGAGCTGAACGGCCTCGACCGCGAGCGTGAGCGCCATCGTCGCCGACGAGCAACCGAGCGCGAGATCGAACGCCGAGCCGGTGCCGCCGAGCGCGTCCATCACCTCGATGGCGAGCGCGGGATAGAGCCGCTGCAGGTTCGACGTGCCGAGCACGACGTAGTCGATGTCCTTGCCCTCGCGGCCGGCCTGCGCGAGCGCGCGCTGCGCCGCGTGCACGCCCCACTCGGCCTGCAGGCAGATCTGATCGTCCGGACGCTGCGGGATGCGCGGCGCGAGGATGTCGGGATCGAGCGGGCCGGTCTTGTCGGCGGCGTAGCGCTGCTTGATGCCCGACGCCTTCTCGATGAACTCGGGCGTCGACTCGCGCATCGCGGTCATCGTGCCCGCCGCGATCTCGGCGGCGTGTGCTTCGTTCTCGCGCCGCACCCAGACGTTGAACGCGTCGCAGAGCTCCGCGTTGGTGATGACCGTCTCGGGATGCCACACGCCCGAGCCAGTGATGGCGGTGCTCGTCGAGGAGCCGGCCTTGCTCATGCCGCGCAGGATACGCAGGCGTGTTGCGACGTCAACAACGCCCGGGGCATGATGAGGTTGGTCCGACCGCGCTGCGTAAACGTCTACGCGATCCGGGCGATCGGTGCGTCAAGACTTCGTCAGCTCGGCCAACGCGGCGCGCAGGAATGTCGACTTCGGGTCGGCCGCGATGGCCATCTTGATCTGGAGGAGCGCGGCGGCCTTGTCGCCGGTACGCTGCGCGCCCTCGGCGCGGCGGTAGAACGCGAGCGCGCGTGGGTTCATCGCGCTCGCGGGATCGATCGGTCCGTCTCGTTGCACGCGCGGGATCGGTTGCGTGACGTGCCCCGGTTTGGGCGGCGTGGGATACGGATCGCCGGCGGTCGCCGGCGGCGTCGTGATCGGCGCCGCGCGCGTCGGTGGCGCGACCGGTACGCCGGTGCGCGGCGGCGGCGGGATCGATTGCGGCTTCGGCCCGCGCAGCTCGCGCAGGTACGCGGCGCATTTCTCGGGCTCCTTCAGATCGGCGTACGCCGCGGTGATGCGGCCGTACATGCGGACGAGGCGATCCAGCGTCTTCGGATCCAGGCTGCGAAAGAGATCGGGGTGACGCGTGCGCGCGACGTGGTGGTACGCCTCCTGGATCGCGGTCGAGGAAGCGGTCGGAGGGATCTCGAGCCAGTCGAACTTGCCGCGCGAATCCGCGACGGGCTCGACCTCGTTCAGCCACAGGACCAGCTCCTTCACACTCCAGGCCACGCGAACCCTCCTCCTCGTTGTCTCGTCACGCCGCTGCCGGCGCGCCGAGCACTTCCAGCGTTGCTTCCTGCACGATGCCAGTGTCGGCGTCGCGCGCGCGTACGTGCAGGATGCCGTCCTGATCGACGCGGAAGGTGACATCGATGCGGACCTCGCCGCGCCGGCGCGGCGGCAAGCCCTCGAGCACGAGACGTCCCAGCGGCTCGTTCTCGGTGACGCGGCGGCCCTCGCCGCGACAGCAGTCGATCACGACCGAGGTCTGGTGATCGCGCGCCGTGGTGAACGTGCGCGTGCGCTCGATCGGCGTGGGCAGGTTGCGCTCGAGGATCTCCTCGGTGAAGCCGCCGGCGGTGGCGACGCGCAGGCTCGCCGGCGTGACGTCGAGGAGGATCGGACGCGCGGGCGCGGTCGATGCGGCCCACGGTACGTTGCCGTGCGCGAGCGGCGACAGCGCCGTGGTGGGCACCGCGTGGCGCGTCGACATGCCCATGCCGTGATAGAGCGAGCCGCCCAGGCTGCCGGCCTGGATCGCGGCGCCCTGCGCCACGACCTCGTCGGGGTTGATGCGGAGCGCGGGCTCCTTGCCGAAGAGCTCGTGCAGCCGCTGGCGCACCAGCGGCACGCGCGTGGTGCCGCCGACGCACACGACCTCGCTCACCTGCTTGGGATCGAGGCGGCTGGCGGTGAGCACGTTGCGCGTGAGCTCCAGGGCGCGGTCGACGAAGCCGCGCACCATTCCCTCGAGCTGCTCGCGCGTGAGCCGGAAGGCGAGCTTGTGCTCGGTGCCGTTCAGGAAGAGCCCGTCGATCACACCCTCGGCCGACGGATACGACGAGAGGTGGATCTTGACCTCCTCGGCGGCGAGCACGAGGCGCGTCATGAGCTCGTGATGCTGGCGCGGATCGATGCGCTGCTGGCGGTTGAGCTCGGCGGCGAGGAACTCGGCGACGGCGCGGTCGATGTCGTCGCCGCCGAGGAAGAAGTCGCCGTCGGTGGCGAGCACCTGGAAGACCTCGTCCTTGATGGCGAGGACGGACACGTCGAAGGTGCCGCCGCCGAAATCGAACACGCAGACGACCTCGTCCTTGCGCTGGCCGAAGCCGTAGGCGAGCGCGGCCGCGGTCGGCTCGTTGATCAGCCGCAGCACCTCGAGCCCGGCGAGCCGCCCGGCCTCCTGGGTCGCGCGCCGCTGCGCGTCCGAGAAGTTGGCGGGTACGGTGATCACCGCCTGGTCGACGTGATCGCCCATCTGTCGTTCGGTGCAGCGCTTCAGGTGCCGCAGCACCTCGGCGGACACCTCGGGCACCGTCAGCCGTCGGTCGCGCACGACGATCAGCGGCTGCTGGTTCGGCCCCTCCTCGACCTTGTAGGTCATCGCGCCGAGCGCGAGCTGGACCATCGGCGACCGCATGTTCTGGCCGATCAGCCGCTTCGCCGAGAAGATCGTGGTGGTTGGCTCGGTGACGCGGTACGGCCGGGCGTCGTTGCCGACGACGACGCCACCACGCTCCGGGAACGCCACCACCGACGGCTGCACGCGCTCGCCGTGCGAGCCGAGCGCGAACTCGACGCCGGTCGGCGTCGACACGCCCGCGCACGAGTTGGTGGTCCCGAGATCGATGCCGACGGCGACGGTCATGTCGGGTTCAGCCCGGTGAGGCTCTTGGCGATGATCCGCCGCTGGATCTGCCCGGTGCCCTCGAAGATGTCGTAGATCTTCGCGTCCCGGTACCACTTCTCGACCGGGTGGCCGGGCTCGAGCGCCTCGTCGCCGAGCAGGGTCAGCGCGCGGGCGGTGACGTCCTGCGCGACCTTCGCGCCGTACGCCTTCGCCATCGACGCCATCCGCACGTTGTCCTGGTGGTGATCCGCCATCCACGCGGCCTTGTGGACCAGCAGGCGGGCGGCGGTGATCTCCATCTCCATCTCG
>DATLEB010000343.1:0-5329 GCA_035525615.1 Kofleriaceae bacterium
CCCGCTGGGCCTTCTTCTCCCGAGGCGGCGGTGTCTGTGCCCGAATCTCCGCTCCGGTTTCAGCCGGCCGCGGAGGCGGCTTCTTGGGTCCCATCTCCATCATCGTGACTCATGTTCCAGCTCGCCCCGTTGAGCAATTTCTTGGCGGCGGCTGTCTCAGTCACGTTGGCACACAGGGTCGAATGTCAAGGTCAAGGTCAAGGGTAGAGTTCAGGTTCAAGTTCAGGTCAAGGTCAAGGTTCGGGTCAAGGTCAAGGTTGAGGTCGAGTCGCGGACGTCGGGACGATGCGCACGACGACGGATTTTGACGTCGGCGTGTTCGAGCGCGCGGCGACGGAGTCGAGCGGTATGAGCGGGTTGGCTTCGGGGAAGTACGTCGCGCAGTTGCCCTGCGGGATGTCGTAGGTGACGACGATGAAGCGCGCGACGCGGCGCTCCTCGCCGTGCCACTCGCTGATCAGGTCGACGACCTGACGTTCCACGAGACCGAGGGACGCGATGTCGGCGCCGTTCATGAGGACGACGCGGCGCTCGCCCTTGATGCCGCGGTAGCGATCGTCGAGGCCGTAGACCGTGGTGTTGTACTGGTCGTGGCTGCGGATGGTCATCATGCGCAAGCGCCCCGGCGGTAGGCGCAGGTCGGGCGCGTGGTTGACGGTGAAGCGCGCGCGGCCGCCGGCGCCGGAGAAGTCTCGCTCGCGGGCCGCATTGCGGAGGATGAAGCCGCCCTCGGCGCGCACGCGCGCGTTGAAGTCGGCGAAGCCCGGGATCACGCGCGCGACGAGCGAGCGCAGCCCGTCGTAATCGGCGACGAGCTCGTCCCACGGCAGGACCGGACCGAGGAGCGCCCGGCCGAGGCCGGCGACGATCGCGGGCTCGCTGCGCAGCTGATCGCTCGCCGGCGTGAGCACGCCTTGCGAGCGGTGCACCACGCTCATCGAGTCCTCGACGGTGACGAACTGCGGGCCGCCGGCCTGCTCGTCGACCTCGGTGCGGCCCAGGCACGGCAGGAGCAGCGCGGTCGCGCCGGGGTGCAGGTGCGTGCGGTTGACCTTGGTCGCGATGGAAGCGGTGAAGCGGCAGCCGTCGAGCGCGGCGGCGGTGACGTCGGTGTCGGGCGTCGCGGAGACGAGGTTGCCGCCGAGGCCGACGAAGGCGGTGATGCGGCCCTCGCGCATGGCGCGCAGCGTGTCGACGGTGTCGAGGCCCTGGCCGCGCGGCGCGACGAAGCCGGCGCCGCCGAACGCGGCATCGAGCGCGTCGAGAAAGCCGGGCTTGGGGCGCGCGGTGATGCCCATCGTGCGATCACCCTGCACGTTGGAGTGTCCGCGAACCGGACAGAGCCCCGCGCCCGCCTTGCCGATGTTGCCGCGCAGGAGCATCAGGTTCGAGATCTCCTGGATCATCGCGACCGCGTGCGGGTGCTGCGTGAGCCCCATGGCCCAGCACGCGATGACGCGGTCGGCGGCGACGTAGCGCTCGGCGAGCGCGCGCATGACGTCGCGCGAGATGCCGGACTGCGCCTCGAGCTCGGCCCAGTCGAGCGAGGCGACGTGGTCGCGATACGCGTCGAAGCCGGTCGTGTGCTCGCCGATGAACGCCTGATCGAGCGCGCCCGACGCGAGGACCGCCTTGGCGACGCCCTGGAGCAGCGCCTGATCACCACCGATGCGGACCGGGAGGTGCTCCTTGGCGAGCGCGACGCCACCGCGCAGCACGTCGAGCGGCTTCTGCGGGTGCGAGAACCGCACCAGCCCAGGCTCGCGCAGCGGGTTGATGGCGACGATGGTCGCGCCGCGCTGCGCGGCCTCGCGCAAGGTCGTCAGCATGCGCGGGTGATTCGTGCCCGGGTTCTGCCCGATGACGAGGATGAGATCGGCTTGCTCGAAGTCGTCGAGCTGCACCGTGCCCTTGCCGACGCCGATGGTCTCGCCGAGCGCGACGCCGCTCGACTCGTGACAGAGGTTGGCGCAGTCGGGGAAGTGTGGCGTGCCGAACCAGCGGCCGACCAGCTGGTACAGGAACGCCGCCTCGTTCGACGTGCGCCCCGAGGTGTAAAACGCGGACGACGCCGGACCGGCGGCGCGCAGCTCCGCGGCGGCGAGCGCGTACGCGTCGTCCCAGCGGATCGGACGGTAGTGACGGTCGCCGGCGCGCAGCACCATCGGCTCGGTGATGCGGCCGAGCTGCCCGAGCTCGAAGTCGGTGAGCGCGCGCAGCTGGTCGACCGAGTACTGCGCGAACAGCTCGGGCGTCGCGCGCTTGGTCGTGGCCTCCTCGGCGATCGCCTTGGCGCCGTTCTCGCAGAACTCGAGACGCGCGCGGTGCGACGGCTCGGGCCACGCGCACCCGGGGCAGTCGAAGCCGGTCGGCTGGTTGATCGCGAGCAGCGCCTTGGTGCCGCGGCCGAGCCCGCTCTCGCGCTGGAGGAAGCGCGTCGTCGACGTGATCGCGCCGAGGCCACCGGCCACACGCGGCACGTCGGTCAGGTGGATGTCGGCGAGCTCGGGATCATCCGAAGCCATCGAGAGCGCACCCTACCACCTCGTCGCGCTGACGCGCGTCACCGCGGCTCCGTCGAGGAAGATCGAATACGTGGCCCCGCGATCCATGGCGACGTCCTGGCGCTGGTCCGAGCCGTCGACCGCGAACGTGAACATGTCGGCGATGTTCGGATAGACGAGGCCCGCCTCCTCGCCCGCACGGTAGACCTCGCCATTCTCGTCGACGATCGTGATCTCCGCGCCGGAGCGCGCTTGCACCACGCGTAGCTTGCTGCGCGGCACGCAGCGCGGGCGATCGCCGCACACCGGGTCCGCGGCCAGCGAGTGCGGGACCTCGACCACGTCGATGGGGCATGTGCCGCCGGGCGGCGCGCACGTCGCGATCGCGTCGTCGTACGTGTTGCTGTCGAACGTGACGCCACAGCACGCGTGGCTCGACAGCCACGTCTCGCCGCCGGGCGGCACGTGCACCCAGATCGGGCGCCAGCCCTCGATCTCGACGCGCGTCAGCTCGTCTTCGCTCGCGGGTACGCCGTCGACGCGGTGCTCGCCGCCGTCGGGGATGACGGTCTCGCCGCGCGCGTGGCGCACCGTGAGCGGGAACCGGAGGTCGGGGAAGTCGCCGCCCAGCCGCACGACCACCGTGCCGGTCGGCGACGATGCGGCCGTGGGGGTCGTGTCGTCGGCACGGCTGGACGGAGTGATCGGGCCGCGAGGCTCCGAGCCGCAGGCGGAGGCGAACCCGAGCCCGAGCCCGAGCCAAACGGCGATGACGAACGCGACGGGGATGCGCATCGCAAGTAGACATCGCGGCGCGCGACGATTGTTCCGCCGCCGGCCCTCCTGACGAGGGCCTGACGAGGGCCTTACTTGAAGACGAGCGTGTGCATCTCGCGCTCGGCGTCGAAGGCGTCGCTCAACCGGACCGCCCACACCGCCTCGACGAGGCAGGGCGTGATCGCGAGCTTGTCGCCGATCATCGGCGTGACGTCGACGATCTCGTCCCGGGTGCTCTCCGCGTCGATGCGCACCTGCCAGCCCGCCGCCGGCTTGTGCTTCGCGATGCACGCGCGTGCGCCCGCGGCGACCAGCGACATCAGGTCGGGCTTCACGCGGCCACGCATGCCGCCGCGCCCCGAGCCCACGCCGTAGCCACTCCCCGTGCCGCTGCCGTGTCCGATGCGGTCGATGCCGATCGTCATCGGGCGCGTGCCTGGCTCCACCGCCAGGTACGACGTCACGGGCGACACCGCGCGCCCCATCATCGCCACCTTCATCTGCTCGGCCTCCGACAGATCGCCGTATTCGTCCTCGGAGAAGACCCAGCCCGCGGTCGCGCGCGAGAACCCCGCGTCGACCGCGACCGTGCGCTTGAAGGCGTCGCCCCAGATCTTCGCCGTGAGCGTCACCGCGTCGGGCGCCTTGGTGAGCCCTTCCATCGTGCGCAGGCCCGCGCCCTCGCGCAGCACGTCGTCCCCCGCGCCGTGCAGGCCCTCATCGACCTCGAGGCCGACGATGCTGACGTAGTCGAGCTGCATCGGCCGCACGAGGCCGAGCACCGTGCGCGCCAGATCCTTCTTGGTCTTCGCCGGCAGCCCGTCGACGCGCGCCATCATGCCGCGGTGCGCGGCGGCGAGCGGCGCGAGCTCCGTCGCGTCGTCACGCGTGAGCGACATGGTCTCGCCCTCGTTCAGCTCGGGCACGACGACGTGCAGGATGACGTCCTTCGGCAGCGCCGCGAGCGCGGCGAGCGCCTGCTTCTTGTCGAGGCTCGAGCGCACGAGCTCGTCGGTGGTGATGACGACGCGCAGGCCGTCCTTGCCGGCCTTCTCGCCGCGCAGGATCTCGGCGGCGAGCTTGCCGCCCTCGTCGAGCGCGCTGCCGTTGCCGGGCGCGAGCTTGCCGGCCTTCTGCGCGTCGGCGAGCCGCTTGCCGAGCTCGGCGGCCGGCACGAGCGCGCCGAACAGGCGGCTCGCTCGGCGGCGGTAGACCACGATCTCGGCGACCGCGTCGGGCACGTGCGAGAGGTAGGCCTGCGCCATCGCGAGCTGCGCGTCGATGCCGGCCGGCCCGATCGAGTGCGACGCGTCCACGACGAACACGACCTTCGGCTTCACGGGCAGCGGGCGCAGCTCGGGCGCGAGATCGAGCTCGAGCCGCCCGAACGCGTGCTTGTCCGACGCGACCACCTTGCCCAGGCGCGCGACGAGGACGTCGATCTTCGGCGGCGCCACCTCGATGATCGCGAGCCCCGCGTCGTTGGCGTTCTCGGGCGCGTCGGGAATGAAGAGCGGCAGGTCCGAGGCCTCGGCCTTCACGGCGGCCGCGCCGGCGCCGAGCTCCATCGACCACGCGTCGACGGTGCCGACGTCGAGGCCGGCGTGATCGGACACCACGAGCCGCCACGTGCCGTTGCCCGTCGTGCCGGCCGGCAGCTTCACGGTGAAGGTGCCCTTGAGATCGTTGTCGCCGCCGCCGCTGCCCCCGAAGACGTCGACGCGCGCGCCCCTGGGCGTGATCAGATCGACGCGCAGGTCGCTGCGGTACGTGTGCTCGATGGCGAGCTTCACCTTGGCCTCGGCGTACGCCTTCTTCGACGCCGCCGTGGCCGGCACGGCGACCGTGCTCGACACGTAGCTCGCGTACTCGGACATCTCGACCGCCTCGGCCCACGCCGGCCGCACCGCGAGCGGCAGCACGATCGGCGCGCCCGGCGTCACGCGCATCCCGTCGACGATCACGCGCGTCGTCGCGTCGCCCCACGCCGGCGTCACCGTGATGACCGGCGCGACCATCGGGCGGCTCTCCGGCTCCGAGACCTCGCC
>DATLEB010000351.1:0-28084 GCA_035525615.1 Kofleriaceae bacterium
GCGGCGTGCACGCCCCAGAAGGGAACGTTGTCGATCCACCGGATGCGATCGAGCACGGGGTTTCGCTGGATGAGGGGCTTGGCCATGCGCGCACCCTACCCCCGCCCAAGTCAGCGGCGCTCCATCCTCACGCCAGGATCCGACAGGGCCGCGCGCGTGCGCCAGGTCATTCCCCGACCGGTCCGTGACCGATTCGTGACTGGTCCGGCCACAAGGCCGGTTAGATTCGGTCGATGTTCCGGCGCCTGGCCGCAGCGGCCGCTGTGTTTTCCGCATGTGGAGGGGGAAGCGGTGACGGCGGCGACGCGGCGCCCGACGGTCCGGTGTGTACCGGCGAGGACGTCCGCGGCGTCGCCATGATCCACAACGGCACGACGCAGCCGACGTTCGTCCCGCTCACGGCCGGCCAGGTGCAAGCCGTCGGAGGGTGGACCTCGAACGGCCCCGGCGACATCTTCTGCAGCGGCACGCTCGTCACCCGCAACTGGGTGCTGACCGCAGCGCACTGCTCGGTCGACGTCGGTGACACGTTCTGCTTCGGTGCGGCCACCCAGCAGGGCACGTGCCTCGCTGCGGCGGAGGTGCACACGTCTCCGAGCGTGATGATCGGCGG
Source organism: Kofleriaceae bacterium (assembly GCA_035525615.1). GTDB lineage: Bacteria > Myxococcota_A > Polyangia > Haliangiales > Haliangiaceae > UBA2376. Next base: position 614 of record DATLEB010000351.1, read on the forward strand.
CACGCCGACCGCGCTCGATCTCACCGTCGTGCGCCTCGTCGCCGACGCGGCCACCGTCGTCCCCGGCATCGAGCCGGTGCCGATCCTCGTCGAGTCACCCACGCCGCTCGTCGGCGGCATGGCCGAGACCGCGGGCTACGGCGACACGCAGAACAGCACGTCGGGCACGCGGTACTTCGCTGTCGAGACCGTGTTCGAGATCTCGGACGAGCACTTCACCGTCGACGGCATGGGGCTGCGCGGCGTGTGCTTCGGCGACTCGGGCGGCCCCGTGCTCGTCATCGACTCGGGCGGCACGGTGCGCGTCGCCGGCGCGCTCTCGGGCGGCGAGAGCTCGTGCGTCGGCAAGGACAACTTCGCGCGCGTCGACATCGCGGTCGCGTGGGTCGAGCTCTTCACCGGCCCGACGCCCACGCCCGACAACCGCTGCGGCTCGGTGTCCACCGTCGGGCGCTGCAGCGGCGGGCACGCCATCTACTGCGCCAGCGATCTCCTCCAGAACGACACGTGCCCGACCGGGCAGGCCTGCGGCTGGGACACCACGGCCGGCGGCTATCGCTGCATCGCCGGCGCCGACCCGTGCGGCGGCGTCGACGGCGTCGGTGCGTGCGAGGGCAACGTCGCCCGCTGGTGCGAAAACGGCGACCCCAAAAGCCGCGACTGCGGCTGCCGCGGCGAGCGCTGCAACATCGATCCCGGGCTGGGTGGTGCCGGCTGTGAGGCCGATCCGTGCATGGGCGTGGACTATCTCGGTCACTGCGTCGGCGACGTGGCCGAATGGTGCGAGGGCGGTTCGCTACAGCAGCGCGATTGCGCCTCGAGCGGTGAGGTCTGCCGCTACATCGACGACCAGATCGGGTACTACTGCGACTCGCCGTGACGCCGTTCCACTTCGAGTACCTCTTCCGCGCTCGTGACCCCGACGCGGTCTTCACCGTCTACTTCGACCCCGAGCACCAGGCCGAGCAGGACCGCCGGGTCGACGTCGCCAGGCGGGAGACCCTCGAGGATGTCGACGAGGGCGACGTCCGCCGCCGCGTGGCCCGGGTCTACCCGCGGCGCCAGCTGCCCGTGGTGATCCGCCCCCTCATCAAGGGTGACCTGAGCTACGACGAGGGGATCGTCTGGCACAAGCGGGACCACCGGATCGAGTTCGACATCCGGCCCCGACTCCTCGACGGCAAGGCGCAGATCCTGGCCACCTACCGCCTCCACCAGGAGGCCCCTGGCAAGGTCCGCCGGCTGTACGACGGCCAGGTGAACGTCCAGGTGCGCCTCATCGGCGGCCGGGTGGAAAAAACGATCATCGAGGACCTGGAGAAGTCTCTGACGGCCACGGCGGGGTGTACCCAGGAGTACCTGGACCGCCGCGGTCTCACCTAGCCAGGGTGCCTGCGGAGTCGCAACCGCTGCCAGGCCTGCGCTATCATTGACGGCCGTGACCTCCGCCGGCGCGTCCGCGCCCCGCGATCGCGCCCTTGGCGATTACCAGTTGCTAGCAAAGCTGGCGACCGGTGGCATGGCGGAAATTTTTCTCGCGCGAAAAGGAAACAGCGCCGAGCGCAGCTTCGACGAAGTGGTGGTCGTCAAGCGCATCCTGCCCCACCTCGCCGATGACGAACACTTCGTCACGATGTTCCGCGACGAGGCGAACCTCGCCTCGCAGCTCGTTCATCCGAACGTCTGTCGCGTCCACAAGCTCGGGCAGGCCCAGGGCGTGTGGTTCATCGTCATGGAGTACCTGCACGGCGTGGCGCTGTCGCGAATGCTTTCGCGACTGTCGAAGCAGCGCCACTTCCTCGACGTGCGCGCCGTCGCCGGCCTGATCGAGCAAGCGTGCGCGGGCCTCCATCACGCGCACGAAGCGAAGAGCGCCGACGGCCTCCCGCTCGGCGTCGTGCACCGCGACGTGTCGCCGCCCAACATCCTCATCACCACCGGCGGGGAGGTGAAGCTCCTCGACTTCGGCATCGCGAAGGCGCGCGGCGCGAGCTCGAAGACGCGCACGGGTACGGTGAAGGGCAAGAACGCGTACATGTCGCCCGAGCAGATCCTCGGCAAGCCGCTCGACCGGCGCAGCGACGTGTTCGCGCTCGGCGCGGTGATGTACGAGCTGCTCGCGGTGAAGCGACTGTTCCACCGCGAGAGCGACTTCCTCACGTTCAAGGCGATCACCGAGGAGCCGCTGCCCGACATCCGCGATCGGCGCCCCGATCTGCCGCCGGCGATGGTGGCGGTGCTCACCCGCGCGCTGGCGCGCGAGCCCGGCGGTCGCTTCTCGACATGCGCGGAGATGGCCGAGGCGGTGCGGCAGGCGATCGCGCCGCTCGGTGGCGCGGCGACGACGAAGGAGCTGTCGCTCATCATCAGCCGCGACTTCGCCGACGAGCTCGCGGCGAAGGAAGACATCCTCAATCAGGCGCGCAAGACCGCGCACACGAACAACGACACCGAGGAGGTTCCGACCCTGGTCGCGTCGTCGAGCTCGGGGCAGCTGGGCGCCGCGCCGACGCAGGTGGCGGCGTCGCCGTTCGGCGCGGCCGCCGAGGAGCTCGAGCCGATCGACGGCGAGATGATCATCGGCGACATCGGGCCCGACGAGGTCACGCGCAATCAGCGCACGCCGGCGTCGATGATGATCGGCCACACGCCGGCGACGCCGACGACCGGCGGACGCGCGTCACGCCCCGCCATGCCGCCGCCGATTCCCGGCAAGTCGCAGGTGCAGGCCGCGGTGGCCGGCACGACCGCGGCGCCCGACAACGTCTCGATGATCGAGCTCGCCGATCCGAGCACCGATCTGCTCGGCGACTGGCGGCGGCGGCGCATGAAGCGACTCATCGTGCTCGGCGTCGCGCTCGCGGCGGCGTCCGCGCTGTTCGTCGTGTTCGGTATGGGCGGCAAGAGCTCGTCGGCGAAGGACCAGGGCGGCGACGACGTCGCCACCGGCGCCGCCGCGGTCATCGACGCCGCCGAAGAAGAGCTGGTCCTGCCGATCGACGCGGCGCTGCCGCTGGACGCGTCGCGCGAGACCATCATCGCGGAGAACCGCTACGGCTACCTGACCATCAAGTCGGCGGAGAAGATCACCGTCTACATCGATGGCCAGCGCATCGTGAACGACGCCTTCGACCAGTACCCGCTGCGGCCGGGCCCGTACAAGGTCAAGGTCACCGGCCCGCGCGGCAAGACGAAGCGCTTCGAGATCGTGATCGAGGCGACGAAGACCGTCACGCAGAACCTGGAGTGGTGATGCGCGAGAGCGGGCGCGCAGCGCGAGCAGGCCGAGCGCGGCCGTGATCGAGCTCGTCACGGCCGGCGCCGTCGGACTGGCGCTCGGTGCCGTGACGGGGCTGCCGCTCGGTGTGGTGAACGTCGCGATCGTCGAGGCCGCGGCGCGGCGCGGCGTGCGCGCGGCGTCGGGCATCGCCGTCGGCGGCGCGCTCGCCGACATGGTGCACGCCGGGCTCGCCGCGGGTGGGATCGGCCACGCGATCGTGGCCCGCCCGGCGGCCGCAGCGACGCTTCATCTGGTCGCCGGCGCGGTGCTGGTCGGCTATGCCGTCGTGCTGTGGCGCAACCGTCCGACCGATGGCGTCGCGCGTGAGCTGCCCGCGACGTTCTCCCGTGGTGTGCTCGCCGGGCTCGGCTTCACGCTGCCGAACCCCGCGGCACTGGGCGCGTGGATCGCGGTGGCGGCGGCGCTGGCCCCGCCGAGCGTGGCCGCAGGTCTGGTCGGCGCCGCCGGTGTGGGTGTTGGGTCGGCGGCGTGGTTCCTGCTGCTGGCGCGGCTGGCGGCCGACGGCGCGGCCGCGCGCTCTGGAGCAGTGCGTCGAGGACTCACGCGCGGTGTGGCGATCGTGCTCGCGGCCCTGGGCTGCGCGGCGATCGCGCGGGGCGTGCTGTAGTCGCCGCGCACTCCCGAAAACCGCGCGAGCACCCGGTGTATGATGGATGCCATGTCGACGACGGCCGACGGCATGAGGGTGGTGGGGACCATCCGCAGCATCGAGCTGCACGCCGTCATGTCGAAGTTTCAGGGCGTGCCGCCGCGCCAGATCGCGAAGATCGTCCTCGACATCGAGCAAGCGATCGACGGCGACGGCACCGACATCAACGTCGAGAACCTCTCCGGGCTCCACTTCCAGGGACCGCCCGAGCTCGTGCCGCGCTTCAACGAAGGCGAGCGCGTGCAGATCACGACGACGACGCCGAGCGGAATGCACATTGCGAGTATTCGGTCGGCGCCGCTGTCGTAGGGAATCGCGCGCTGGAGCCCAGCCCAGACGCGGGGATCTGGTGATTCGATCGGGGCGGTGGGGAGACCACACGCCCGGCGTCGGCGAGGCGCCGGGCTTTCGGGGTGCCCCTGCCCTCGCGCTCGGTCGCCGCTGCGTGGCGCGCGGCGGTGGCGCTCGCGCGGGGACAGGGGATCGATCGATCCGGATGCCTTCAGCGGGGAGCGGCTCAAACGAGCGCTCGAGCAGGGACACCCCTCCGCCCGGCATGCCTCGCCGCCACCTCTCTGCGCTCACCACCCGAACCCCACATCACCAGAGCCCCGCGAGAAACGGACGCAACACTCGTCCTGCGCGGCCCCATCTCATTCGCCTGAGCGACAGCCTCGCAATCACGCAGTAGACCGGACGTCGCGTCACGGCGCGCGAGGCGTACGAGCACCGCGGGGAGTAGCGGCCCGGTCGCGAGCATCCGCCCCGCGCCGCGGTCTTGAGGGACTGGAGCACCCGAGCCCAGACGCGGGGATCTGGTGATCCGATCGGGGCGGTGGGGAGACCACACGCCCGGCGGCGGCGAGGCGCCGGGCTTTCGGGGTGACCCTGCCCTCGCGCTCGGTCGCCGCTGCGAGGCGCGCTGCGGTGGGCGCTCGCGCGGGGACAGGGGATCGATCCACCGGGATGCCTTCAGCGGGGAGCGGCTCGAACGAGCGCTCGAGCAGGGACACCCCTCCGCCCGGCATGCCTCGCCGCCACCTCTCTGCGCTCACCACCCGAGCCCCGCATCACCAGAGCCCCGCCGGAGACGGACGCAACACTCGTCCTGCGCGGCGCCATGTCGGTTTGCCGAGGGACCAGTCGCGCGAGTCCCGCCGTGCGCTGACCGATGAGCATCGCGCCGAGGCGGGACGGCTGTTCGACAGCACGGCCGAGGGCAACGCCGTTGTCGTCGCGCAGTTGCTCGCCGAGCGCGGCGTCGACGCGAACGTGCGCAGCGTGCAGCGCGTCGTCTCGCCTCATCGTCGTGAGCGCCGCGCCGCCGAGCTCGCAACGGTGCGCTTCGAGACGGCGCCCGGGCACCAGATGCAGATCGACTTCGGCGAGAAGCGCGAGTCGATCGCTGGTGTGTTCGTGCGCGTGTTGGTGTTCGTCGCGGTGCTGTCGTACTCGCGGCGCGTATTCGTGCGCGCGTTTCGCAGCCAGCGCCACGATGACTGGCGCGAAGGCCGTGCGCTCGTCATCGCGCGCGTCGCCGGCGGCGCGGTGCAGCTGTATCCCGCGTTCGAGGCGTTCTGCCGCGACTGGGCCGTCGTCGCACGCGCGTGTCAGCCGTACCGCGCGCGCACGAAGGGCAAGACGAACGCGACGAGGCCGCAGCGTTGCGGGCGCTGCCGGCGAGGCCGCTGCCGGTTCGTCAGCGGCGGCTCGCGCGCAAAGTCGCGACGGACTGCTTCGTCGACGTCGACACGGTTCGTTACAGCGTGCCGCACCGTCGGGTGCGCCGCACGGTCGAAGCTACTCGGCGACGACGAGGTGGTCGTGTTCGACGGACGCGACATCGTCGCTCGCCATCGGCGCTGCGACGAGCCGCACCAGCGCGTCGTCGACCCGACGCACTTCGAGGGACTCTGCCGGATGTTCGGGCCGCCCGGCGTCGGCAAGACGCACCTCGCGATCGCGCTCGGCCGCGCCGTCATCGAGTCCGGGTTCAGGTTCGGGGTCTCCCGACCGCCCCGATCGAATCACCGGATCCCCGTCTGGGGACTTCACGAGCACGGCGATGATCGCATCGGCAATGACGCCAACGCCAACGTGCACGCCCACCGCGCCGAGCAGCGGCCCGGTCGCGACGTGTCGTATTCGCGGTTCGTCTGGCGCGGACAGGTACGTCGTCGGGGTGGTGGTGGCAGGGAGGCGGCGGCGCGGCGACCCGGGCCGAGGGGCGATCCTGCTCGAGCGCTCGTTTGAGCCGCTCCCCGCTGAAGGTATCCGGATCGATCGATCCCCTGTCCCCGCATCGAGCAGAGTGTCGCGCGCCTCGCAGCGGCGACCGAGCGCGAGGGCAGGGTCGCCCCGAAAGCACGGGCCGTCGACGCCGCCGGGTTCGGGGTCTCCCCATCGCCCCGATCGAATCACCGGATCCCCGTCTCCGGATCTGGGAGGGCGACTCTGCTACTTCGTCTCGCCGGGGCGCGGGACGTTGAATTCGACGCCGAAGACGCGCACGGCGTAGAGGAAGGGCTCGTCACCGACGACGGTGAAGTCGTGCTCGGTGTCGGTGCCCATCGCGGGCTCGTCGCCGGGGCTGAGGAGGCCCGCGGTCGAATCGAGCGCCTGCCCGGCGAGGATGAGGTTCTGTTCGGGCCCGTGATGGTGGTGCCACGGGAAGCGCGCGCCGGGTGACGTCTTCACGAAGCCGGTGTCGGCGCCGGCGCACGCCGGCCCCGCCTCGAAATGGATGAGCCAGGTCCCGGGTCCGGGGCCAGGCTCCCACGAGGAGGGATCGCAAGCGTGCGCGAACAGCTCGCGCGCGCGCTCGACGGTGACGTCGAAGATCGCGGCGAAGCGCGCGGTGAAGCGCTCGAGCACGCCGGGGCCCGACGGGACCGCCGCGATGGTGTCGATTAGGCGCGCGCGCAGCGCCGGCGCGGGCGCGACGGGATCGAGGGCGTCCGCCAGCATGGACTCCTCGAGGAGTGCGGCGAGCTCGTCGTCGAGGTCGGGATCTCGGATCATGACTGCACCGAGCCGGGGGTGGTGGCGCCCAGAGTATGGCGCAGTTTGCCGAGCGCGGCAGCGAGCCGTGATTTCACGGTCCCGATCGGGATCCCGATCTTTGCGGCGATCTCCGAGCACGACTGTCCGTCGAAGTACGCGAGCTCGAGCACCTGCCGCTGCTCCGGCGAGAGCTCGGCGAGCGCGGCGCGCACGCGCGCGCGATCGGGCGATCCGCTGACGTCACCGTCGGCGGGCATCCGGTCGATGATGGCCTCGGCGTCGGCGCTGCGCCGCGACACGCGCGCGCTCTTCGTGACGTCGAGGGCGCGCGAGCGCATGCGGATGATGAGCCACGTGCGGACGCGACCGCGCGTGAGGTCGTAGTCCTTGGCGCTGCGCCAGACCTCGAGGAAGACGTCGTGGAGGAGGTCCTCGGCCTCGCGGCGGTCGCGCACGATGCGGAGCGCCAGCGCGAGCATCACCGACGCGTAGCGATCGTAGAGCGTGGCGAGGGCCGGCCGGTCGCCGCCTGCGATCGCTCGCACCAGCAGCACGTCCTCGTGATCGTCTGCCGCCGGGCCGGTAACCCGCGGTCCCCCCGCGCTCATGGCTCGCACGTTAGCACCGAACCGGATGGGGAGGCCAAGCACCGGGAGCGTACGAGCGAGCGGTTGGAGTGGATCAGACAACCGCGGATCCTTGCCGGAAGTGCCGTCACCGACTATCCGTATGCGGTGGCCGGACCAAACCTCGCGGCGATGAAGGACGCCGTGCACGAGGCGGCGTCGACCCGCGTCTGGTCGCAAGGCGTGACGTTGTGCCGCGACGATCGCGTCGCCGGCAGATCCACCACCGACCGCGAGATCGTGCTCGAGGTGCGGCTGCCGGGGCGGCCGGTGCCCTTCACCGTCGTGCTCTACACCGACGACGAGGAGTGGGATTGCGACTGCGGTTCGCGCGAAGCCGTGTGCTCGCACGTCGTCGCCGCGGTGCTGGCGACCGAGCAGACGCAGGCGGCGGGCGGCGCGATGCCGTCGTCGCAGCGCGCGGGCGCGCCCCTGCGGTATCGCCTGAAGCCGGCCGCGGGCGGGCTGGCGCTGGCGCGGCTCGCCGTCGACGCCGACGGGCGCGAGACGCCGATCAAGGAGCAGGTCACCTCGATCGTCTCGGGCCGCGTGCCGGGGCCGACGCTGGCGACGACCGAGGCCGACCTGTTCATCGACAAGATGGTGGGGACGCGGCTCGACGCGCCCTTCGGCGCCGACCGCGTCGAGCGCCTCGTCATGGCGCTCGCCGAGACGCCTGACGTGTGGCTCGGCGACGAGAAGATCCGCTGCGTGGCGGAGCCGCTCTTGCCCGACGCGGCCGTGCTCGACGACGGCGCCGACGTGGTGCTGCGCTTGACGGCGCCCGCGGGCGCGACCGCGGTGTGCCACGGCGTCGCGCGCATCGGCGACGTGCTGCGGCCGATCGGCGCGCACGACCTCGGTGGCGCGCGCATGGAGCAGCTTCCCGCCGAGCTGCGCTTCCCGCCCGACAAGCTGCCCGCGCTCGTGACGCGCGTGTTACCCGAGCTGTCGCGGCGGCTGACGATCGACGTCCGCTCGAAGCGCCTGCCCGAGGTCACGCGCGGCGACGCGCCGCGCATCGCGCTCGAGGTCGTGCAGAAGGGCGAGACGCTCTCGGTGATGGCGACGCTGGTGTACGGCGATCCCGCGCGCGCGCGCGTCGACGGTGATCGCCTGGTGCACCTGGGCGGCGCGGTGCCCACGCGCGATCCGGCGGCGGAGCAGCACCTGCGCCATCGCCTGCGCTCCGAGCTCGACCTGCTGCCGGGACGACGCGTCGAGGCCGCCGGGCCCGACGCGTTCGTGCTGTCGAACAAGGTGGCGCGCTGGCTGCGCGACGATTCGCGCGCCGCCGCGCTCGCCGGCTCGGTCGATCTGACGGCGGAGGTGTCGCTCTCACATGGCCTCGGCGCGACGTTCGCCGGCGGCGGCAAGAGCGCGAGCGCGGCGTCGGTCGTGCGCGCGTGGCAGGCCGGCGCCGAGATGGTCGCGCTCGAGGGCGGCGGCTGGGGTCGCGTGCCGATGGCGTGGCTCGACAAACACGGCGCGCTGCTCGCCGACCTGCTCGCGGCCGCCGGCGAGGACGGCATCTTGCCGCCGTACGCGCTGCCCGACGCGGCGCGGCTGGCGCGCGAGATCGACGTGCCCGCGCCCGATCTATCGAAGCTGGCCCCGCTCGTCGACGGCTTCGAGGGGCTGCCCGCGGCGCAGGTGCCGGCCGGGCTCGAGAGCGTGCTGCGCCCGTACCAGAAGGCCGGCGTCGACTGGCTCGCCTTCGCGCGCGACGCGGGCATGGGTTGCGTGCTCGCCGACGACATGGGTCTCGGCAAGACGCTGCAGGCGCTGTGCACGGTGCGCGGCCGCACGCTCGTCGTGTGCCCGACCAGCGTCGCGCCGAACTGGGTCGCGGAGACGAAGCGCTTCCGCCCCGATCTGTCGGTGGCGCTCTATCACGGCTCGCGCCGCACGCTCGACGCGAGCGCCGACCTGACGATCACGACGTATCCGCTCCTGCGCAACGACATCGATCGCCTGGCCGAGGTGCCGTGGGACGTCGTCATCCTCGACGAGGCGCAGGCGATCAAGAACCCGGACAGCCAGATCGCGCGCGCGGCGTATCGCCTGCGCGGCGGGTGGCGCGTGTCGATGTCCGGTACGCCGGTCGAGAACCGCCTCGACGAGCTGTGGAGCCAGCTCCACTTCACGAACCCCGGGCTGATGGGCGGGCGCGTCGACTTCCGCACGCGCTGGGCCGAGCCGATCGAGGGCGGCGACCGCACCGCGGCCGAGCGGCTGCGCGCGCGCATCCGTCCCTTCGTGCTGCGCCGTCTGAAGAAGGACGTCGCGCCCGAGCTGCCGCCGCGCACCGAGAGCGTGCTGTGGGTCGAGCTCGACGAGACCGAGCGCGCCGCGTACGACGCGATCCGCGCCGCGACGCAGGCCGAGGTCGTGCAGATGCTCGAGAAGGGCGGCAGCATCATGGCCGCGCTCGAGGCGCTGCTGCGGCTGCGCCAGGCGGCGTGTCATCGCGGCTTGCTGCCGGGCCAGACCGCCGCTTCGTCGACGAAGGTCGACACGCTCATCGAGTCGCTCACCGAGGCCGCCGACGAGGGCCACAAGGCGCTGGTGTTCTCGCAGTGGACGTCGCTGCTCGATCGCGTGGAGCCCGCGCTCGATGCGGCCGGATTGAAGTACACGCGCCTCGACGGGTCGACGCGCGACCGCGCCGGCGTGGTCGCCGAGTTCCAGGATCCCGACGGCCCGCCGGTCATGCTGGTCTCGCTCAAGGCCGGCGGCACCGGCCTCAACCTGACGGCGGCCGATCACGTCTTCCTGCTCGATCCGTGGTGGAACCCCGCCGTCGAGGATCAAGCCGCCGACCGCGCGCACCGCATCGGCCAGGACAAGCCCGTGATGATCTATCGCGTGGTCGCGCGCGACACCGTCGAGGAACGCGTCCTCGCGCTGCAGGAGCACAAGCGGAAGATCGCGGCCGCGGCCCTCGACGGCGCGGACGCCGCGGCGCGCCTGACGCGCGCTGACTTGTTGATGCTGCTGGCCGACTGAAGGGGTCACTCTCCTGGGTCGCAATCACTGAGAATTGCTCACGAATTCAGGGCCATTGCGGTCGGCAATTGGGTCCAAAAGCCTTGGCGTTTCGAGATCTTGCAACGTAGGAGAGTGACCCCTACGTTCGGCGGATGCGCAGCTCGCTCGCGATCCTGCTCCTCGCGCTTGGCGCGTGTGGTCCCAAGACGGCGCCGACCGCCCCGGAAGATCTGGAGACGATCGACCACGATCGCGACGCGGTGGTCGGCGAGCGCGACCTGTGTCCCGACAACCCCGAGGACAAGGACGGCGTCGAGGACGAGGACGGGTGCCCCGAGGGCAACGCCAACGATCGCGATGGCGACGGGCTGCGCGACGATGTCGATCGGTGTCCCGACGATCCCGAGGACTTCGACAGCTTCGAGGACGAGGACGGCTGCCCGGAGCCCGACAACGATCGCGACGGCGTGCTCGATGTCGACGACATGTGCCCGATGGAGCCCGAGGACAAGGACGGCGAACAGGACGAGGACGGCTGCCCCGAGGGCCACAAGAACGACCGCGACGGCGACGGCATCCTCGACGAGCAGGACAAGTGCCCCGACGACCCCGAGGACTTCGACAACTTCCAGGACGAGGACGGCTGCCCCGATCCCGACAACGATCAGGACGGCATCCTCGACGTCGACGATCTATGCCCCAACGACCCCGAGGATCTCGACGGCTTCGAAGACCCGGACGGTTGCCCGGATTCCGACAACGACAAGGACCGCATCCTCGACGCCAGCGACAAGTGCCCCAACGAGCCCGAGGTCTACAACGGCAAGACCGACAAGGACGGCTGCCCGCCCTGACGGCGCTCAGGTGATCGGTGACAGCCGCAGGATCGTCCCGTGCACGTCACCCGTGTCGGCGTCGATCTGCGGATCGATGAAGATGCGCGTCACGGCGATGTCGCGCAGCGCGCCCAGCGCCTCCTCGGTGACGAGATCCTTGGCGTCCATCCCGATCGGCGTGAGCTCCTCGCCGGTGCCCATGGCGTCGGCGAACTTGATCGCCGCGTCGCTCGTCGAGAACCAGAAGCCGTACGGGCGACGGCACCACATCGTGTCGCCGTTCGACGTCAGGTACCAGACGCGCGGCGGCAGCTGCGACAGGATCTCGAGCACGGGCGCACCGTGCCCGGATCCGTGGCCGGGCGCAAGCGCGTGCTAGCTTCTGCGCGATGACTCGCTTCGTGCCGTCCTTCCTCGTGCTCGCACTGGCTGGTGCCCTCGGCGCCTGTGGCCCGACCGGCATGTCCGGTCCGTCGATGAACAACCACATGGGCTCGTCGGCGGCGACCGCCAGCGACACCGTCGAGTCGACCGAGATCCTCGACCGCGAGCCGCGCGCCAACAACACCAAGGTGAAGCACATCCTCATCTCGTGGAAGGACAAGAAGGCGAGCGACGAGCGCGGCCAGGCCCGCACCAAGCGGGACGCAGAGGGCGAGGTTCGCTCGCTGATGAAGCAGATCACCGCGGGCGCCGACTTCGACACGCTCATGAAGGCGCACAGCGAGGACCCCGGCTCGGCCGCCACCGCCGAGGCGTACGACGTCTCGCCCGACGCGCAGCTCGTGATCGAGTTCCGTCAGCTCGGGCTGCGGCTCGACGTGAACGAGGTCGGCGTCGTCGAGACCGACTTCGGCTACCACATCATCAAGCGGGTCGAATGAGCCTCGCGCCGCGCCGCGAGATGGCGCGGAGCTGCCTCCGCAGCTCGAGGTGATCGAGACCGACGATCACCATCGTCACCGGGCCGCCGAGGACGAGCATCGCGAAGGCGACCTGCGTCAGGTGCGCGATCGCGAGGAACAGCGAGCCCCACGAGATGAAGTCCTTGCGCACGATGTACGGCGCATACGTCGCGACCCACTTCACCACCGCGTTGCCGTCGGCCTTGGTCGCGATGGCCTGCGTCGCCGCCGGCCGCAGCCGCACGGTGCCGGGCTCCTCGCCGTCGACGACCTCGAACCGTCCGACGTAGTCCTGGCTGTTGGCCGAGCCGACCACGACGATGATGTTGAAGTAGACGATGTAGATGATGAGCGCGTAGCAGATCGTCCCGATCACGATCGCCCAGATCCACGGGTCGAAGCCGAGGTCGCCGAAGTAGTCGACGCCGAAGTACTGCCGGCAGTGCCAGCCGACCGCGGCCATGTAGCCGATCTGCGAGAGCTCGTCGATGATCGTGTCGAGCCACGCGCCGAACTTCGACGACAGCAGCTTGAGGCGGGCGATCTCGCCGTCGCAACAGTCGACGTACGACGCGAACAGGCACAAGGCCGTGCCCGCGATCGCCGACCCCATCGGGCCGCGCGCCGTGAGCCAGCAGCCGATCACGACGAGCACGCCGACAATGTACGAGACCTGGTTCGGCGTGATCGGCGTGTGCACCAGCAGCCGCGTCATCGGGAACGACACCGGCCGGTACAGGTAGCGGGTGATCGCGTTGTCCTGGATCTTGTGGATGATGCGGTAGAGGAGCCTGGCGGCGGCCTTGCGCTCCGCGTGCGTCGTCGCCGGATGGCGTGCGATCTCGCCGTGCGGGACCGCGGCCGCGCCCTCCGCCAGCGCCGCCGCGCCCAGCGCGCGATCGTCGTCGCCGCGTACGAGCGCCGCGACGAGCTCGTCGGCCGCGGCGCCACGCGCGAGCATCGCGCCCGCGTACGCGCCGGCGGCGAGATCGGTCGCGACCGCGCCGGCGGGCACCACGGCAACGACGCGATCGCCGTCGGCGCCGCCGAGCCCGCTGGCCAGCGGCGTGTGCACGAGCTGGTCGGTCGCGCGGATCACGAGCACGGCGTTGCCGTGCGCCGCGTCGGCCCACCACGCGGCGATGGACGCGCGATCGCGCGCGACCAGCACGCGCGTCGCCCCCGCCCGACCTGCCACGCGCCGCGCGCGCTCCGCCAGCGTCAGGCCGACGACACGCGCTTCGGCGCCTGCTGTGTCGGCCAGCACGATGGCGTCGATCCTGCTTTGGGGCACCGCGCGCGTACTCTGCGAGGTACCCGCCACCCCGGTCAAGCCCGGCCAAGGTGTGGCTTTCATTACGGTGGAGCGTCGCGGGAGTGACGCGCAGGTGGCAGGTTTCGGTCAGTCCGGGCACCTACTCCCGCGTCAGGTGACTACTTTTCAACACCCCCGGGGACCTAACCCGTGGATTTCCCGTCGTGTATGCGACTTGCAGATGGGGCCCTCAACTCATGAAGGCTGCCATCCTCGCTGCCGGCTGCGCGACCCGGCTCCGTCCGTACTCGGACGACACCCCCAAGACCCTTCTGCCGGTCGCGGGCGTGCCCATCCTGCGCCGCACCATCACCAGCCTCATGCGCTGTGGCTTCGACCAGTTCGTGATCGGCACTGGCTACCTCGAGCACATGGTGCGCGACGCCGTGGCTGAGTGGTTTCCCGATCTCGACGTCGAGTTCGTCACGAACCCGATCTACAAGTCGACCAACAACGGCTACTCGCTCTCGCTCCTCCGCCCGCAGCTCGAGAACGACGCGTTCATCCTGCTCGACGGTGACGTGGTGTTCGACCTCGGTGTCGTCGAGGCGCTGCTCCAGCGCGGCCCGGACTGCCTCGCGGTCCGCTCGGTCGGCGACATCGGCCTCGAGGAAGTGAAGATCACCGCCGACGCCAGCGACCGCTGCCTTGCCATCGGCAAGCACGTCCCCGTGCGCGGTGCGATGGGCGAGTCGGTCGGCATCGAGCTGTTCAGCGCGTCGTCGTCGAAGAAGCTCTTCGACGCGCTCGACCGCCGCGTCCACGGTCAGGGCCTGGTCAACGAGTACTACGAGGCCTCGTTCCAGGAGATCATCGACCAGGGCGCGAGCCTCTACGGCGTCGACATCGGTCACATGTATGCGACCGAGATCGACACCATCGACGACCTGCTGGCCGCCAACGCCCGTCTCGCCGCTCGCCCGGCGTTCGACGTGGCGCGTAATAGCGTCCGCCTGGCCGTCTGAAGGCGGATTTTAGCCATCACTTGGGCAGCGGTTAGCAACCGATCGTTGCTAGTGGCTGCGCTTCGTGGGCACCATCGGATCCATGAGCGGGATCCGTATGTTCGCCTCCGTGGTGATCGCTCTCGGTGCGTGCGCGACAGCAGATAACGGCGGCGGCGGGAACGGGAACGTCGACGCGCCGGGAAACAACAACGTCGACGCGCCAGGTGGTGGCAACGTCGACGCGCCGGGCACGTCCGTCGACGCGCCGGTGACACCGATCGATGCGCCGGGTGGCACCATCGACGCCGCGCTGCAGACCATCACGCTGTCGCAGGGCACGAACACGATCACCGCGCTCAACACGGTGTCGTGCAACGCCGGCGGCGTGACCGCGGAGAACAGCTACTACCGCGTGTTCCAGCTCTCGAGCTTCGGCGTGGTGCGGCCGTTCACGGCACAGCGCGTGGACTTCGGCGTGGAGACCGCGGACGCCGAGGTCGGCACGTCGCAGACGGTCCAGATCCGGCTGTACACGCTCAGTGGCGCGTTCATCACCAGCAACCTGACCAACGTGGCCGGGCAGAACGTGACGGTCGCCGACACGGCGGCGGGCGTCGTCGTCCCGGTCGCGCTCTCGCCGGCGCCGGTCATCCAGCCCAACGCGACGCTGGTCGCCGAGATCTTCATTCCCGACGGTGACGTCGACAACAACAACGTCGGCAACATCATCTTCGTCGGGTCGAACACCGCCGCCGAGACCGGGCCGTCCTACATCCGTGCGCCCGACACCGGCTGCGCGATCACGCAACCGACCACGGCGGCAGCGGCCGGGTTCCCGAACATGCACGTCGTCCTCACCGTCACCGGCGTGTTCTGACGTCGAGCTCCGCGTAGCTCTCGGCGCGTTCGAGCGCGAGCTGGTCGAGCTCGGCGTAGGTCTCGGCGCGATCGCGCGCGATGGCGTCGAGCGCCGTGGCGACGAGGTCGCCCTGTGAGCGCACGACCGCGTGGTTCATCGCCGCGACCACCGCGGCGGGATCCGTACGAGGTGTCAGGACGCGACCGGCGAGGACGGCGAGCTGCGACGCCGGATCGAGCGTGGTCGTCGCGCGGCGCAGCGACGCCAGCGTCTCGTGGCGCACGGCCTGGAGCATCGCGTCCGGCGAGCGCCGCAGCCACGGCACCAGCCGCTCGGCGGTGGCGTCATCGCGCGCGGCCTCGGGATGGAAGTCGGCGAGCGCCAGCACCCGCGCGCGTGCGCTGGTGAGGAGCTCGTCGCGCACGCGGCGCAGCGCCCGCGCGTCACCGGTGAAGCGCGGCATCACGACGAGCCCGATGGTCATGCTCGCGTCGCCGAGAAACGCGTCGAGCGCGGCACCGGCGTCGGCCTCGTCGACGATGTCGACGCGCACCTCGCCGCGCGTGCGCGCCGGCTCCGCCCACGGGCAGAGCCCGAAACGCTCGACGACCTCGACCTGGTATCGCCTCAGGAGTCGTCTCGCCTCGCGCTCGAGCGCTGCATCCACCACGTCATCCTACTCGCAGAAACCCCGGGAACGCGCACACTTGCCCTGCTACGCTCGACGCAACCGGCTTCACGGCCGCGTGTCTTTCTGATCGTGCCCCGCATCCTCGCCCTCGCCGTCGTTTCCAGCGCCCTGATGCTCGCCGCATCGGCGGCAGCGGCGCAGCCCCGCAGCAGGAAGCCCCCGCGCCCGAAGAAGCCCGACGTCGCCGCCGCCGTCGCGAGCGGTGACGCCACCCGCATCTGCAGGACCGCCATCGACCTCGGCAAGCTCGGAGATCACGTCCGCGCCGGCCTCCTCGTCGGCGCGTGTGAAGGCGTCACCGCCGACGACGTGGCGTTCGCCGAGGACGCGAAGAAGACGCGCGTCGCGATCAGCAAGGCCGCCACCGCTGGCGACTGGTCGAAGGTCGAGCTCGTGATCAAGACCGACGGCGCGACCGCGACGATCGACACCTACTCCGAGATCCGGCTCGTCGCCGGCACCTACCGCCTCCCGCCCGGCACGTATCACGTCGTCGCCCGGACCGCCGCCGGCGCCACCGGCTCCGAGATCACGCTCAAGGAGGGAAACCGGCAGCTCGTCGTCCTCGAGCCGCCCGCCGCCCCGCCGCCCGTGCGCCACAAGACCGTCGACTTCACCGACGGCGAACCGCTGCCTCCGCCCCACGCGGGCCCGCCCGTCATCAAGAACGAGTCGCTGATCCCCGACCGCTACCGCAAGGGCCTCGGCAAGCCCAAGAAGTAGCCGCGGGGACGCGTCGCGGTATGTTCCGCCGACGTGAGCGACGTGAGCGGTGCGCAGATGATCGGCCGCTTCGCGCCGTCGACGACGGGCGAGGCACATCCGGGCACGCTCCTCGCGGCGATGCTGGCGTGGCTCGACGCACGCGCCGCCGGTGGACGGGTCGTGTTGCGGCTCGAGAATCTCGATCACACGCGGTGCCGGCCCGAGTGGGCGCCGCAGATGATCGCGGACCTGGCGTGGCTCGGGCTCGACTGGGACGAGACGGTGGATCAGCAGACGCAGCGCGCGGCGCACGAGGCGGCGCTGGACGCGCTGGCGGCGGCGGGGCGGCTGTATCCGTGCACGTGCTCGCGACGCGACCGCGCGGGCGGGCGGCGCGCGCCCGACGGCGGGTGGGCGTATCCGAACACGTGTCGCGCGCGGCCGCTGCCGGCGGCGGGGTGGCGCGCGGCGCACGAGGCGCTACGGGTGCGGCTCGAAGACGGACCGATCGCGATCACCGACGAGAGCGGGCTCGAGCTCACGCAGGACGCGGCGGCGGAGATGGGCGACCCGATCGTGGTGCGACGCGACGGGGTCATCGCGTATCAGCTGGTGGTGGTCGTCGACGACGCGGCCAGTGGCGTCACGCGGGTGGTGCGCGGGCGCGACATCGCGCCGTCGACGGCGACGCAGGTGGCGCTGCAGCGACTGCTCGGGATCCCGACGCCGGTGTACCGGCACCACCTGCTGCTCGTCGAGGGGGACGGCGCGAAGCTGGCCAAGTTGCACGGGTCGGCGCCGGCGACCGAGCTGCGCGCGCGCTATCGCGGAGACGAGCTGTGCGGCTTGCTCGCGCATGCGATCGGGCTCACGCCAGACGCGGCGCCGCGCCAGCCGGCGGAACTCGTGCGAGACTTCGACTGGTCGCGCGTTCACCAGCGCGACGTCATCACACGATGGGACGGCTCGCTGCACTTCTCGGCCTGACGCTCGCACCGGCGATCGCATCGGCGCTCGCATCGGCGCTCACCGCCGGCTGCACGACGCCCGCCGGCTGTCCGGATGTCGCCGCGTCGTTCGCGCTCACCGCGCCGGGCGGCGCGACCGAGCTCGTGCCGGGCTCGACCGTGCGGCTCACGTGGGAGCCGATCACCGGGACGTCGGCGGTCGTCGCGTTCGTCCTCGTCGACGGTGACGAGCGGATCCCGACCGGCACGGCCGAGGTCTCGGCGGGAATGCACGAATTCTCGACGACGAACAGCGGTGCGCCCATCGCGCCCGGCGTCTATCGCATCCAGGGCGCGTTCGGCGGCTGCGCGCTGTCCGAGCCGGCCTACGACGCCGGCGCGCTGCGCCTCGTGTTCGCGCAGGGCGTGACGTTCGCCGACACGTCGCTCACGATCACCGGCGCGCAGACGCCGCGCGACATCGCGTTCACGACGGTGTCGCTGTCATCGTTCGAGCTCGAGCTGCTCGTCGATCCCACGCCCGGCGGCGCCGCCGGCGACGAGCTCGTGTTCGCGACCGGCACCGTGCCCGGCGAGCTCGTCGCCATGAACCGACGCTACGCGTTCACGGGCACGACCACCACGAGCACCGCCATCCCGGCCGGCACGTACGGCGTCGTCGCACGCGTGCACGCGCGCAACGGCACCCTCACGTACGACGTCCCCGGGCCGCAGCTGACATGGACCCCGTGACGCGCGCCGCGCTCGCCGTCGCGCTGCTCGCGGCGTGCGGCGGTGCCGGCGACCGCGAGCCGTCCTTCCGCTTCACGCAGCCCGAGCCCGGCGGTGTCACCGAGGTCTATCGCCGGGGCGTCCAGCCGTTCGCCGTCGCGTGGGACACCGACGCCACCGCCGCCGACGCCCTGGACGTCGTCCTCCGCCTCGACGGCACCAGCCCCGCGGGCGCGACGTACGCGTCCCCGCCCTTCCCGCTCGCCGACGGCGCCGGCGCGTGGTCGCTCGACGATGGACGCCCCGGCAGCTTCCGACTCACGGCCGAGCTGCGCGACCGCGCGGACGGCTCCACGCTGGCCACCGCGACGCATGGCGGCATCGTCATCGCGCAGGGCATCGAGCTCCGCGACACCGAGCTCACCTTCACCGCCGCCACCACCGAGCGCGACATCTGGGTCCAGACCTCGACCGCCTCGGTCATGGTGCTCGACCTCGTCGCCATCCCCGACACCGCCCCCACCACGCGCGTGTCACTCGGCCGCGCGTCGGTGGCCAGCGACCTCGCGCCGGTCGGGCGCGTCTTCGCGTGGGACACGGCGTTGCCCGCAGGCACATACACGATCGCCGGCGACATCTCTGCCGCCGGCGATTCGATTCACTATCGCGATGGTTCGTCGCGCGTCACGTGGACGCCGTGAACCGCCGCTAGCTCAGATGCCGACGCGGCTGCCGGGCACGCGCAGCGCTTCGTTGCGCCGCACGCGCTGCGACCACGACGGGTTGCCGCGCTCCTTCGAGCCGAGCTGCGTCCACGCGTAGTCGCGATCACCGGGGCGGTGATCCATGTGCACGAAGTTCTGGCGCGGGTACCAGCCCAGGCCGAGCTCGGTGTTCGTGGCCCAGATGTAGTCGCGCACCTCGGTCATCTTCACGCCTTCGATGCGGAAGTCGATGGCGCGCGCCTGACGGTGACGCGACGTGCGCGAGTCCGTGCGGCGGTAGGCCGACACGAGCTCGATGGTGCGGCCCGGCCACTTCGACGACACGTCGGCGAGCATCGCGAGCGAGCCCTTGTCGATCTGGTGCTGGTGCTCCGTGCGCTTGCAGCGGAACATCCGCTGGATCTCGGTGCGCGTCTCTTCGTCGACCGTGCCGTCGCGCGCGATCCGGAAGACGCGCGCTTCACGGTGGTTGACGTCATAGATGGGCACCGCAACCGTCGCGCTCGTGTCCGCAGCCTGGGTCATCTCGACCGCTGCGAGACCCGCTGCGTCCACGACCGACGGCGGCGTGCCCGTGATCGCGGCCGGGGCGGCAGAGAGCCACCCGACCGCGGCGAGAGGAAGTAGGGAGAACAACATCGCGAGTCAGATACTTATCAACATGCGTGCCACGTCCCCTCCCGGTGAGGCAGGTTCTCCACCCTCACGATCCTGGTGACTTGTGGCGCGACTTTCCGCGTCGCGATTGACACATTGGCAGGACCCTCCGGAATCCGGTGGCCATCGACCGGAATCCGGAGGCACACTGGCGCCCCCTGCCGAGACGTCGCGACACAACGCAGCAGATCGATCTGCTCGAGGCCGAGCCGGCGCGCTGGGTCAGCATCGTCATGCCGGATGGTTCGGTGGAACGCGAACCGCTGGGCAAACGAAGACTTCGCATCGGGAGCGGCAGCGACGTCGATCTCACGGTGCTCGATCCGCACGTGTCGCGGCTGCACTGCGAGCTCGAGCCGACGCCGGTCGGTGTCGTCCTACGAGATCTGGGATCCACGAACGGTACGCACGTCGGCGGCGCCGCCATCCGTGAGGTGATCCTTCAGCCCGGCGTGGTGGCGGTCCTCGGCTCGACGCGCCTGTTCGTCGAGACCGACGCTCCCGTGGCGGAGCTCCTCAAGTTCGGCAGCGCGGTGTCGTCGAGCCCGGCCATGGGCGCCGTGTTCGCGATGCTCGAGAAGCTCGCCGCCAGCGACGTGACCGTGCTCCTCGCCGGCGAGACCGGCACCGGCAAGGATGTGCTGACGCGCGCCGTGCACGAGCAGAGCCCGCGCGCGACCGGGCCGATCGTCGTGTTCGACTGCGGCGCCGTGACGGCGTCGCTCATCGAGAGCGAGCTCTTCGGCCACGAGAAGGGCGCGTTCACCGGCGCCGTGGCCGAGCGCGCGGGCGCCTTCGAGCGCGCCGCCGGCGGCACGCTCTTCCTCGACGAGATCGGGGAGATGCCGCTCGATCTGCAGCCGCGGCTCCTGCGCGCGCTCGAGCAGCGCCAGGTGCGGCGCGTCGGCGGCTCCGACGAGATCGACGTCGACGTGCGCGTGATCGCGGCGACCAATCGCGATCTCGCCGCCGAGGTCGCGGCCGGCCGCTTCCGCCAGGATCTGTACTTCCGCGTCACGGCGGCGGTGGTCGAAGTCCCGCCGCTGCGCGCGCGCCCCGAGGATCTGCCCACGCTCGTCGAGCACATGCTCGAGGGGCGCGCGCATCCCACGCCGGCGGCCATGACGGCGCTCGCGGCGTACGACTGGCCGGGCAACGTGCGCGAGCTGCGCAACGTGATCACGACCGCGGTCGCCATGCTCGACGGCGACGTCCTCGACGTGCGCCACCTGATGTTCCCGGCCACGGGCCGCAGGGAGCGCGGGCTCGACGATCTGCCGCTGGCCGGGCGCACGCTCGAGACCATCGAGAAGACCGCCATCAAGCAGACCCTCGACGCCGAGGGCGGCAACAAGACCCGCGCCGCCAAGAAGCTGGGGATCGCGGCGTCGACCTTGTACGAGAAGCTGAAGAAGTACGGCCTGACCTGACGCCGCCCGAGGCGCGGGTAAGCCCAAGAAACACGGGCTCGGTGGCACGGCCGCGGGCCCGCGTGTAGCGTCTGGGGCATGCGCTTCACCGACGAGCACAAGCAGCTCAAGAAGACCGTGAAGGACTTCTGCGAGCGGGAGATCAACCCGCACGCCGACGAGTGGGAGAAGGCCGGCGCCTTCCCGGCCCACGAGGTCTTCAAGAAGGCCGGCAAGCTCGGCCTCCTCGGCATCAACAAGCCCGAGGAGTACGGCGGCATGGGCCTCGACTACTCGTACGCCGCCGCGGCCGCCGAGGAGCTCGGCAACTGCAACGGCGGCTCGGTGCCGATGGCGCTCGGCGTGCAGACCGACATGGCCACGCCGGCGCTCGCGCGCTGGGGCTCCGACGAGCTGCGCCGCGAGTTCCTCGTGCCGGCGATCGCGGGCGACGTGGTGACGTCGATCGCGGTCTCCGAGGTCGGCGGCGGCTCCGACGTCGCCGCGCTCAAGACACACGCGCGCAAGGACGGCGACGACTACGTCATCAACGGCTCGAAGATGTGGATCACCAACGGCGCGCAGGCCGACTGGTTCTGCCTGCTCACCAACACCGGCGACGGACCGGTGCACATGAACAAGTCGCTGGTGATCGTGCCGGCCAAGACCAAGGGCGTCACCGTCGGCCCCAAGCTCGACAAGCTCGGCATGCGCGCCAGCGACACCGTTCCGGTCTACTTCGAGGACGTGCGCGTCCCGCAGAAGCACCGCATCGGCGCCGAGGGCATGGGCTTCATGATGCAGATGGTGCAGTTCCAGGAGGAGCGCCTCTTCGGCGCGATGAGCTCGCTGCGCGGCATGGAGCGCGTGATCGACGCGACCATCTCGTACTGCAAGGAGCGCCAGACCTTCGGCCAGGCGCTCATCGACAACCAGGTCATCCACTTCCGCTTCGCCGAGCTGCGCACGGAGGTCGAGGCGCTGCGCTCGCTCTGCTATCGCGCGATCGAGGACTACGTCGGCGGCGCCGACGTCACGCTGCTCGCGTCGATGGCCAAGCTCAAGGCCGGTCGCCTCGTGCGCGAGGTCTCGGACTCGTGCCTCCAGTACTGGGGCGGCATGGGCTTCATGTGGGACAACCCGGCGTCGCGCGCGTACCGCGACACGCGGCTCATGTCGATCGGCGGCGGCGCCGACGAGGTCATGCTGGGCATCATCTGCAAGCTGATGAACATCCTGCCCGGCAAGAAGAAGAAGCCCGCGCCCGAGAACAAGTGAGCGCGGCGCGCGGCGCTACCACGCGGTCGTGAAGGAGACGCCCAGGTTGCCCTGATCGACGGTGCCACGCAGCGGCTTGCCGTCGTCCGATGTGAGGCGCACGTGCTGGCGGCCCGCATCGAGCCAGACGAGGACGCCGACGGAGGCGATGCGCGTGCCGCGCGACGCGGGGACGCGCGTACGCCAGCCGAGCTCGACGCCGGCGCCGTAGTCGAAGCCGCGCCCGGCGTAGCCCATGGGCGGAGCGTCGTCGGGGAACGGCGCGAGCCACGTGTAGTCGAGCGCGCCGCGCGCGTAGAGCTCGACGTGCGGGACCACGGCGACGTACTGCTTGAGGCCGAGGCCGAGCGCGAGCGTCGAGTGCGTGCCGCTCATCGGCGAGCTCGCCAGATGCACGTCGGTGCCGAAGAAGCTGGCCTCGATCTGCGTGCTCGCGCGGCGCCAGCCGAGGAGGATGCGGCCGCCGACCTCGCCGTTCGCCGAGAACGCGCGGTCGAGATCGCCACCGAGCCCGGCGCCGCCCCCGAAGCCGACACCAAGCGACATCTCGTCGGCATGCGCCGCGGTCATGGGCAGCGCGACGAGCACGACCGCAAGCGCCGCAAAGCCTCCCGAGGACATGTTCCCGATTCTCACCCGCGCGAGGCGCGGGTCGAGCGTCGGTTTCGCACCAGTGTCGCCGCCATCACACTCGTGGCCCGGTCGAGCTCGGCCGGCGTCGACGCCGAGAACACGATGCGGATCGCGCCCGGGTCGGAGCCGTCGAAGGTGTAACGGCTGCCCGGCGAGATATGGATGCCGCGACCGCCGCACGCGTCGAGCCAGCGCGGGATGTCGATGTCGGGCGCGACCGTGGCCCACAGGCTGATGCCGCCGCGCGGCGGCTCGAAGGTGAGGGCGCCGGCGAGGCGCGCGCGCAGCTGCTCGACGAGCGCGTCGCGCCGCGCCAGGTACACCGTGCGCATGCGGCGGACATGACGCTCGAGCTCCCCGTCGTCGATCAGCTCGGCGACGGCGGCCTCCATCGGGCGATCGCCCTGGCGATCCATCGCGGCGCGCAGCGCGCCCAGGCGCGTGATGACGGGCGGCGGCGCGATGAGGAAGCCCAGGCGCAGCCCCGGCGCCAGGATCTTCGACAGCGTGCCGAGGTAGATGACGTTCCCGCCGTCGTCGGCGGCGGCGAGCGGCGGCACCGGGCGTCCCTCGTAGTGGAACTCGTGGTCGTAGTCGTCCTCGAGGACGACGAGCCGGTGCTCGCGCGCGAGCGCCGCCAGCGCGAGGCGACGCGCCGGCGAGAGCGTGACCGTGGTCGGGTACTGGTGATGCGACGTCAGGTACACGGCGCGCAGCGGCTTGCGTGACGCCGCGCGCGCGATCGCGGCCACGTCGATGCCGCCGGCGTCGACGGGCACGGGCACGAGCTCGGCGCCGGCCAGCCGCATCGCGTCCCACGACGGGCGGTAGCCCAGGGCCTCGACGGCGACGCGATCGCCCGGCGTGAGCAGTCCGCGCGCGCACAGATCGATCGCCATCTGGCTGCCGCGCACGACCAGGACGTCCTCGGCGGTGCACGACAGTCCACGGATGGCGCGCATCATCGCGGCCAGCGCCGCGCGCAATGCGGGATGGCCCTCGGGGCTGGCGTAGGTGAGGAGCCGGCGGCCGTCACGGCGCACGGCGCGACGCCACGCACGCGCCAGCGCATCGACGGGAAACAGCCGCGGATCGGGCACGCCCGCCGAAAGGTGCAGCTCGCCGCGCGGCAGCTCGTTCCCGTCGCGCGCCATGAGTCGCGGCTCGGGCGGCAGCGCAAAGCCGAGCTTGCCGTCGCGTCCGGCGCGTCGCGTCGCCGGGACGCGCGCGAGCGGCGTCTCGGGCAGCGAGTCGGCGACGAACGTGCCGCGCGCCCGATGCGTGACGATCCAGCCCTGCGCCTCGAGCTCGCCCAGCGCCGCGAGCACGGTATTGCGGTGCACGCCCAGCTCCTCGGCGAGCGCGCGACTTCCCGGCAGACGCTGTGCGGCGACCAGGCGGCCGCGGCGGATGTCGTCGACCACGGCGCGCGCGATGCGCTGGAACATCGGACCCTCGCCAGCCGGGATCAGTGGAACGGGCCAGGTCATGACGGTGATGTACCAGAGCTTGCCACCGGGCCCGGCCAACTGGTCTAGCTATCTTTGCTCAACTGGTACTACTCGATGGACCAGCGCTCGCGCACCTTCACATCATGCGTCGCGCCGAGTTCGCCATGACCCCCACCGAAGCCCGCGCGCTCCTCGCCGAGCTTCCCGTCGTCCACCTCGCCAGCACCCTCCCCGACGGCTCGCCTGTCCTGCGCACCGTCAACAGCGTCGTCGTCGACGACTGGGTCGCCTTCCACGCCGCGCCCAAGGGCGAGAAGACCGGCTTCCTCGGCCGCGCCGCCGTGCTGCAGGCCGAGGAAGATCTCGGAATGGTGCCGTCGACCTTCTTCGACAAGGAGAAGGCGTGCCCGGCGACGACCTACTACCGCAGCGTGCAGGTGCACGGCGTCGTCGAGGAGATCGAGGATCCGCCCCAGAAGGCGCGCGTGCTGCAGGCGCTCATGGAGAAGCTCCAGCCCGAGGGTGGCCACATCCCGATCACCGCCGACCACCCGCACTACCGGGGTCCGGTGAACGGCCTGCTCGTCGCCGGCGTGCGCCTCGAGCGCATCACCGGCAAGGCCAAGCTCGCGCAGAACCGCAAGCCACACGAGATCACCGGTCTCTACGCGTCGCTGTGGCGGCGCGGGCGCCCCGGCGACGCGCGCGTCCTCGAGATCATCCGCGCCGCCAACCCCGAGGCGCCGGTGCCCGACTTCCTGACCGCGCCGCCCAACGCGGAGGGCACGACGATGCACGCGTGGCTGCCGCCCGAGGCCGCCGATGACGTCGCCGCGCTCCTCGAGGGCGAGTACTGGAACACCGGCGCCTTCACGCGCGACGAGATCCGGCGCGCGCATGCGAGCGGCAACCCGTGGGTCGGCGTGCGCGACCCCGACGGCCGCGTCATCGCGTCGGCGCGCGCCATCGGCGACGGCGCGAAGCTGGCCTGGATCTACGACGTCATCGTCGCCCCGGCGTGGCGCGGCCACGGCCTCGGCCAGGCCGTCACGCGCCTGCTCCTCGACCACCCCGACGTGCGCGGCGCGCGCCGCGTCTGGCTCGGCACGCGCGACGCGCAGTCGCTCTACGCGCGCTTCGGCTTCATCGATCGCGACCGCCTGCCACCCCGCGGGTTCTCGTCGACGGACATGGTGCTCGTGCGCGCCCCGGGACGAGCTGACTAGTTGCCGACCGAGATGCCGAGCCCGAAAGTGATCCAGGTGGCGTCGGTGCCCTCGCTGAACTGGATGATGCCGAGCTCGGGGTGAACCGCCCAGGTGCGCGCCTCGTTGGTGATGCGCAGGCCAACGCTGCCGCCGATCTCGACCTCGGTGTCGTCGTCACCGTCGTCGGGGATGAACACGAACAGCTTGGGCGCCGCGATCAGCTCCATCGTGGGTGAGACATCGGTGCCCACGAACACCGTCGGCGTGAGGAAGAAGTTTCCCCCTTCGAAGTCGTCGAGCTCCTCCTGCCAGACGACGCCGACCGGAAGCGCGATCGAGACGCGCTCGGGCACGACCTGGAAGCGCCCTTCGATCGACGCGATCGAGCCGGTGTTGCCGCCGCCCGGCGTGCGCACCAGGCGACCGCCGAGCTCGAAGCCGGGCGCGACGCCGCCGTGGACCTGCAGGTCGCCGGTCCAGATCCCTTCGTCGAGCCCCCCCTCGGTCGCCGACGTGCGCGCGAGCGCGGTCGTGACCTGCGTCTTGCCGGGCGCGAGCACGCGCGCCGACTGGTGCGACGTCGCGCACGCGCCGGCGAGCAGCGCCGCCCCGGCAGTCACGAGCAGCGCGGCTCTCATGGCACCCTCCGCGCCGCGACGCCGAGCGTGAACAGGCGCACGGTCGCGTCGCCGGTGGAGAGCATGTCGAAGCCGGCGATCACGTCGAGCGTCGGGGACGCCGCGAAGAGCGCCGCCACGCCGTACCGCTGGCCGAGGTACCAGCCGAACGACGGCGACATGGTCTGATCGGATCCGGTGTAGTCGAGCCAGTACAGCTCGCCGCGCCCCTGCAGCGCGAACGTCCGCGCGAGCTGCGCCGTCGCCGCGATGCGCCCGCGCAGGTTGATCGTGTCGAGGGCGCCCTCGCTGGCCACGTGCGTGTACCCCGCGGCCGCGCCGAGCTCCAGCGATGCCGCGCCGAAGCGTTGCTTGGTCGCCAGCGTTGCCGCCGCCCCGTAGCTCGCGAAGTCCGTGGTCGGGTTGCCCATGCTCACCTCCACGCCCGCGGTCGCGCTCGCGCCGACGCCGAACCGCCCGGCGAAGTCGACGCTGCGCAAGGCGTCGGTTCCGGCCCCATAACCGTCGCTCTCGTGCAGCGCGAGCGTGAGCCCGCCTTCGACTTCCGCGCCGGCGAGCCCGTAGCGCGCCGCGGGACGCAACGTGTACGCCTCGTATCCAACGCCGCCCGCGTCCTCGTAGTCAGCGTCGAAGATCTCGAGCAGCGCCGTGCCCTCGAGCGCCGCGGCTGGCAAGAGCAACGGCCGATCCGTGTGCTCGGCCGGGTACACGTCGGTCTCTGGTTGGGCCGGTGCCGTCGATGGCTGGGCTGCGGCCGACGCTGCCGCACCCGCCACGCCGGCGGCCAAGGTGAACCCCACGATGCTCCCTCTCATGTTCGCCTTCTCCTGCAGTGCAGATGCCATCGCGCAGACCCACGACCTCACACGGCCGGCGCGTCGAGAACCACGACAGGTCCACATGGCGCCTGTCGAGATCTGGACGCCTAGTTCCCGACGGAGACGCCGAGGCCGACGGTCACGTAG
>DATLEB010000353.1:0-20848 GCA_035525615.1 Kofleriaceae bacterium
CGAAGCCTGGGGCCAGCGACTCGCCGGCCGCCCGCGCCTCGCGCACCGCCTCGCCACCGCCGGCCACGCGCGCGCCCGCGCGTTCGCGCTGCCCTACGAGCTCTCGCTCGCCGAGCGCGAGCTCGCGACGCTCGGGGCGTAGCCGGCGGTCGCATGGAACAGGTCATCGGAGGACGCCGTCTTCCGCGCCGACGCGTCCACCGCGGCACGGCTGGTGCCATTCCAGCCACAGCCGCCGAGCGTCACCAACGTGCCATCGCTGCTCGCGAAGGCTGGACACCGGACGCCGCCGAAGCCAGCGCTCCCTGCGCACGCCGGTGGCCACACCTCGGGTCTTGAACGCCGGCGATGATAGTGTATAGTCGACACTATATGGATGCCTCGACGGCTGCGTGTCTCGCTCGTGCCCGTGCGTCGCTCGACGGGCTCTCCGTCGGTGATGCGTTCGGGGAGACGTTCGTCGTCCACAAGAGCCACATCGCGTCGCGCACGCCGGTGCCGGCGACGCCCGCGTCGCCGTGGCGCTGGACCGACGACACCGCCATGGCGGTCTCGATCATGCGCGAGCTGATCGCGAAGGGCGACGTCGACGAGGAGTCGCTCGCGAAGCGGTTCGCGGACACGTACACGGCGGAGCCGTGGCGTGGATACGGCGGCACGGCGCACGGAATCCTGACCGCGATCGCCGATGGCGTGTGGTGGGAGAAGGCGGCGCGCGCGCCGTTCAGCGGCCAGGGCTCGAAGGGCAACGGGTCGGCGATGCGCGTCGCGCCGATCGGCGCGTACTTCGCGCACGACCTGGATCGCGCCGCCGCTGTCGCGCTGCGTTCGGCGCACCCGACGCATCTCCACCGCGACGGCGAGGCCGGCGCGATCGCCGTCGCCGTCGCCGCCGCGCTCGCCGCGAAGATCGCCGCCGGCGAATGGTCGCGCGATCCGGCGGAGTTTCTCGAGCGCATCTGGGCGCTCACGCCGTCCAGCCTCACGCGCGACGGCATCCAGCTCGCCATGAGCCTGAAGGCCGACACGCCGGTGGCGTGGGCCGCCAGCAAGCTCGGCAACGGATCGCGCGTGTGCTGCGACGACACCGTGCCGCTGTGCGTGTGGCTCGCCGCACATCACCTCGGACGTTACGAGGAGGCGATGTGGCTGACGGTCTCGGCGCTGGGCGACATGGACACCAACGCCGCCATCGTCGGCGGGATCCTCGCCGCCGGCGGCGCCACGATCCCCGCGGAATGGCTGGCGAGCCGCGAAACGCTGCCGCCGATCTGAGCCGGCAGCGGCCGCGCTGGCCATCGGACGGGTAGCGCGGCGACCACGATGTAACCGCCGCGATCACCGCGCGCACTGTCTGGAGCAGAAGCGCTGCGCCGCCGAGAGGCGCGCGGCGCGAGGAGGCCCATCATGCGCGCCCGCTCGACCCTCGTCCGCCTACGTTCCGCGATCTCCGCAACCATCCTGGGCACCGCCGTGCTCGCCGCTCCCACCACCGCGCTCGCCCAGAGCGGCGGTGACATCGCGCTCGACGGGTTCCGGCCCGCGCTCGACACCAACGGCTACGTCACGGTCGACGGCGCCGCGCTCACGCCGCCGGCGCAGGTGGCGTTCGGCCTCTACACCACGTGGGCGCATGGCCTCCTCGAGATGGAAGGCGAGGGCGTGCATTACCGCGTGCGCGACGCGTTCTCGCCGACGCTGGTCGCGGCGATGGGCGTGCCGCGCCTGCCGCTCGCGCTCGGCCTGAGCCTGCCGTTCGGCGTCGTCTCCGCCGATCGCGATCCCGACGTCGACGGCGAGCGCTTCCGCACCGGCGATCAGGGGCTCGGCGATCTCGGCGTGCACGCCAAGATCGGGCTCGGTCGACGCGCCGCGCTCGCCGCGTCGCTGTGGCTGCCCACGGCCACCGACGACGCGTGGCTGGGCGCGGGCGCGACCAGCGGCCAGCTCCGCCTCATCGTCGAGGGTCGCCGCGGCAACCTGCGCGGCGCGCTCAACGCGGGCGTGCGCGTGCGCGCCGGCGGCGCCGCCGAGTACATGGACCTGCCATCGACGATGCCGGGCACCGGCGTCCGCCTCTCGCTCGGCGCCGCCATCCCCGTCGGCGGCGCGGTCGCGTACTCGCTCTCGCCCGGCAAGGTCGACGCGCTCGCCGAAGGCTGGGCCCTCGTCCCGCTCGACGGCGCCGGCTATGCGCCCGTCGAGGCGCTGGCCGGCCTCAAGGTCCACCTCGCGCGCGCCTCGCACCTGACGATCGGCGGCGGCGTCGGCATCGGCCCCGACGCCGGCAACCCCGACGCGCGCGCGTTCCTCGCCATCGTCTTCGAGCCGGGCCGCTCCGAGCGCACGCGCACCGTCATCCCGGACGATCCCGAGATCCCGCGCGTCGCGCGCGTCGACGAGCCGCCGCCCGACGACGACGGCGATGCCGATCGCGACGGCGACGGCATCCTCGACCTCGCCGACCTCTGCGAGCACGAGGCCGAGGACTTCGACGGCCTCGACGACGCCGATGGCTGCCCCGAGACCGACCTCGACGGCGACACGATCGACGACGTCGACGACAAGTGCAAGACCAAGCCCGAGACGAAGAATGGCATCGAGGACTTCGACGGCTGTCCCGACAACGACATGATCACGTTCACCGACGGTGGCTTCGAGACGCTCGCGCCCATCCACTTCGAGTTCGACTCGGCGATCATCAAGCCCGAGTCGTTCCCGGTGGTGCAGGCGGTCGCCGATGCGCTCCAGCTCCACGCGCAGATCAAGAAGATGGAGATCGGCGGCCACACCGACAGCCGCGGCTCGGCCGCGTACAACCTCGACCTCTCGCGCCGTCGCGCGGCCGCCGTGCGACAGTTCCTGGTCGACGCCGGGGTCGACCCGTCGCGAATCGAATCCGAGGGTTACGGCGAGACCCGCCCCATCCTCGACCGCCGCAGCGCGGAGGCCTACGCCAAGAACCGCCGCGTCGAGTTCCTGATCCTCGACGACCGCTGAGCACGGGTGCTACGCTCGGCTTCGTGATGCGTTCGATCCCGCCCCGCCGTCGCTGGTGGCGCCGCTCCTAGAAGCGGCTCGGGACTCGTCTACCATCCTCATCCCCACGGCCGCCGACCCTCGGTGGCCGTCACGTGCTCCCGAGATCGGCATTTCGGAGCACATCATGTCCACCCACGCTCGTCCTCGTCCGCGCATCCTCACCGGAGACACGCCCACCGGGCGCCTCCATCTCGGTCACTACGTCGGTTCGCTCGAGAACCGCATCCGCCTGCAGCGCGATCACGACTGCTACATCCTGATCGCCAACGTGCACGCGTTCACCACGCGCGCGCAGCAGCCGGACGACATCCGGCGCGACACGATCGAGATCGCGCGCGACCAGCTCGCCGCCGGCGTCGATCCGTCGCTGGCGACGTTCGTGGTGCAGTCGGAGATCCCGGCGATCGCCGAGCTGACCTTCCTGCTGGCGATGCTCATCCCGTTCTCGCGCGTGATGCGCAACCCGACGCTCAAGGACGAGATCCGCATCAAGCAGCTCGACGATCACTACAGCTTCGGCTTCCCGCTCTATGCGGTCGGGCAGTGCGCCGACATCCTGGCCTTCGGCGCCGACCTCGTGCCGGTCGGCGAGGACCAGGCGGCGCACATCGAGATGACGCGCGAGGTGGCGCGCCGCTTCACGCAGGTCTACGGCGCCGCGCCGTTCCCGATCCCCGAGCCGCTGTTCGGGCGCGTCGCGCGGCTCCCCGGCATCGACGGCGTGGAGAAGATGTCGAAGAGCCGCGGCAACGCGATCTACCTCTCGGATTCGCGCGCCGAGATCGCGCGCAAGATGGGGCGGCTCTACACCGGCCGCGGGTCGGCCGAGGAGCCCGGCGATCCCGACAACGTGCTCTTCCAGTACGCGCGCGCGTTCATGACCGATCAGACGCGCGTGCAGGAGCTCGCGGCCGCGTACGCGCGCGGCGGCATCGGCGACGGCGGCATCAAGCGCGAGGTCGCCGACGCGATCGACGCGCTGATCGCGCCGATGCGCGAACGCCGCGCGCGCTTCGACGATGACGCGGTGCTCGAGCTCCTGCGCGAGCACGCCGTGCGCGCCAACGTCGTCGCCAGCGAGACGCTCGCGCGCGTGAAGGAGGCCATGAAACTCCGGCTGTGAGTCGTGATCGCGTCGTCGCCGGCGCGCGCTTCGCGGCATGTCCGTTGCAGCGAGGCTCCGCAGAAGGAGCCCACGATGGACACCAAACTACCCCCCAGATTCGGTGCAACACCGACCCTCCCAACGCCAGCCTCTCCACCCGGGCCCGGCGAGCACGTGAAGGCGCAAGCGCGGCGAATCACCGACGCCGTCAAGGAGCGCGCATTCGCGACCACCGAGGACAAGAAGACCGCCGTGTCCGGGCACGTCGGGGCCCTCGCCGAGAAGCTCGACGGGATCGAGCGGAGCGGCGACATGATGGAGCCGGGCCTCGAAGATCAGCTGCTGGACCGCGGCGTTCGCATGCTGCGCGGTCTGCAGCGAACGCTCGACGACAACTCCACCGAGGAGCTCATCGCGAAGGCTGAGCAGCGCATCGCGGAGCGACCTGGGCTGGTGATCGCCGGGTGCCTCGCGGTCGGCTTCCTGGCCGCTCGCCTCGTGCGGAAGTGAGCGACGCCATGAGGAACCCGATGAACGACCCGAGCGAGACCCCGATGGACGGCGAGTCGAGCAAGGAGCTCGTTCGCGAATTCATGAACGAGGGCAAGCACCTCGTCCACGAGCAAGTCCGCCTGATGCGCATGGAGGTGCAGACGCTGGTTCGCGAAGGTCGCGAACGGATGCAGCACGACATGTCGCTGGCGAAGACGGAGCTCAAGGAAGAGGGCGCCAAGCTGACTCGAGCCGGCGGTGCGGTCGGACTCGGCGGGATCCTGGCGCACGCCGCCATGTATTTCGTGCTGTTCGCGGCCGTCTTCGCGCTCGATCTGGTGCTGCCGCTGTGGGCGGCGACGCTGATCGTCGCTGCGGTGGTGGGCGTGGTCGCAGCATTTCTGATCTCGGGCGGCATCAACCGGATCAAGCGCGTGCGGTTCGTTCCGCGCCGAACGGTCCAGCATCTTCAGGAGGACAGGCAATGGATGAACGAGAAAACGCACGCGCTGAAATCGGCTATTCGCGCGACCGCATGAAGGCCATCGCGACGGAGCTCGTGAGCCGTACGAAGCCAACATACGTGAAGCAAAAGGCAAAGGAGGCGGCCGTGCAGAAGACCATCGAAACCAAGAATCGAATCGTTCACAGCCCGACCGCGCTCGGGATCATCGGCGGCGTCGCAACCGCCGTGATCGCGCGGCGCGTCCTGGCCCGTCAGGACCGCAAGATCGAATCGCGCTACGCCGAGACCTGGACAGAGGATGATCTGCAGGAGAGCGGCACGGGCACGGTCGAGAACGTGAAGGCCCGGGCGCACGAGAAGCTCGACGACATGAAGCAGGCCGCGGGCGATCTCAAGGACCGGGCCGTGCGGCAGGTGCAGGGCGTGCGTGAGCGCATCCCCTCCCGGCAGGCGATGTCGGCGAAGGCACATGACGTCCGGATGCGCGCGACCGACTACGCGCAGCGGGAGCCGCTGGTCACGGCGCTGGGCGCGCTCGCGCTCGGAGCTGCCCTCGGGTTCTTGCTCCCCGTGGGCAACCGCGAGCGTCGCATGCTCGCGCCCGCGCGCGAGCAGGTCGCTCAGCGCATCGACACGCTCACCAGCGACGTGAGCGCCAAGCTGGACGACAAGGTCGACGAGCTGCGCGACAAGATCGCCGGCGACACGGACCCCATGGGCGGCGACGGCTTCGACCTGACGCACTAGCGCGCAGCGCGCGGTCAGGCGCGCGCGGCTCACACGTGCGCGGAGACGATGAGCGACTGCATCGGGAAGCGCGCGCGCCCGTCACGCGCGTAGCGCTTCACGATGTCGTCGGTCTCACGGACGACCGCGTCGGTGAAGCGCGCGAACGCCGCCGGGTCGTTCGCGATCTGCGGCATGACGGCCGCGTACGCCTTGGTCGAGATGTCGACCAGCCCGTCCGCGGGGAAGTCGGCCTCGATCGTCTTCGACGTGATGGTCACGTCGCGCAGCCCTGCGGTCTCGAGCAAGGCGCGGACCTCGCCGGCGTCGTTCAGCGAGAACGGCGTGACCGCGTCGGCGGCGGGCAACCCGAGCACGTGGAAGTGGCGCAGCTCGACGGAGATGACGTCGTGCCACAGCGACTGCTTCTCGAGCGGCTCCCACAGCGCGAGCGCGACGCGCCCGCCGGGCGCGAGGACGCGCTTCATCTCGGCCACCGCGGCAGGTCGGTCGGGAAAGAACTGCAGCCCCTGCTGGCAGACGACGACGTCGAACGATCCGTCCGCGAACTGGAGCTTGGTCGCATCGCCTTGCGTCCACTCGATCGGAGCGCCGTACGGCACGGTCAGCTTCGACGCGACGTCGATCATCCCGGGGCGCAGGTCGAGCGCGACGACGCGCCCGTCGGCGCCGACCACCGGCGCGATCTGCCGCGCGATGATGCCGGTGCCGCACGCCAGGTCGAGGACGCGCTCGCCTTCCTTCACCGCCGCGGCAGGCAGAAGCGCCCGCGAGAGCGGGCGGAACATGCCCGGGACGTAATACGTCTCGTAGATGTCGGCGGGGTTCACGGCGCCGTGCCGGGCGGCGACGCGCCACCGCCGCCGAACTGCTGCGCGAGCGCGACGAGCGACATCAGCTCGGCCTGCGTGAGCGTCGCGGAGATCGAGAACGTCGCGGCGTCCTGCTTCACCATCACCGACTTGGCCGCCTTGCTGAGCCCGAACTGCGACAAGCCGCTGGTGAGCTGCGGCAGCTGCGACTGCACCATCGCCACCGCCTTGGCGGCGCTGTCCGCGGTGTCCGTGCCGACCTCGAGGTTCATCGCCAGGTCGGCGGTGAAGTTGAATTCCACGGCGACCGTCTTCGCGATCATGCCCTGGTCCTTCTTCATCTCCTTCTGGTTCTTCGCCGGGACGATGATCGCGGCCCAGAAGTCGGCGCTGGTGTCGGTCGTGCCGATGGCGTCGCGCAGCGCCTTGGCCTTCTTCGACACCGCCGCGTTCTTGCCCTTCCCCTTGCCCTTGTTCTGCGCGATGTCGATCGCGCCCTTCATCTTGCCCTTCTTCGTGAAGAAGAGCCGATCGCCGATGAACGCGGCATCGGTGTCGGCGTTGGTGTAGATGGTCACGCCCGCGTACGTCGACGCCTTGGCGCTGGGGATCGTCGCCAGCTTGTCCTTCGGCAGCCGGCCCTCGATGATGATCATCACGTCCTTCACCTTGTCGACGTCGAACCCGTCGGCGCCGCCGCCGGCGAACAGCACGGTGTCGAGATCCTTCATCGGATCGAGCCCGAGCTCGGCGAGCTTCGCCTTCGCGTCGGCGTTGGTGTCGATGAGCTTCTGGAACCCCTTCTGGAGCAGCGCCGAGTCGCGCGAGTCGGCGACGTCGAACACGAGCACCATCTGGCTGTTCTCGGGAACGAACGTCAGCAGGTCCTTGCCATCACCGGCGTGAGCCGGTGCGGCGGTCATGAACAGGGCGGCGGCGGCGACAGCGAACGCGAGCGATCTCGACATCTGCGTATCAAGCCATGACCTGCCGCGCGGCGGGCCGATCCCGCCTGCACAACAGCACTGAACATCTGTTCACTTCGCCGTCGAAGTTTGGTAGCGTCGGCCGTCGTGGTGAGGCTCGTCTCCAACCCACCCAACCCGTGGGCCTCGGCGCACGTCGAGTGGCTCGAAGAGCCGCCCGTGGCGCAGCTCGAGGTCCACGAAGAGCACGCGAAATCCATCCTCGCGGAGAACGACTCGCCCGACGTCGGCTTCCGCTACAGCCTGAACCCGTACCGCGGCTGCTTCCATGCATGCGCTTACTGCTACGCGCGGCCGTCGCATCAGTGGCTCGGGTTCGGGGCGGGAACGGACTTCGAGCGGAAGATCGTCGTGAAGGTGAATGCGCCCGAGCTCCTGCGCGCGCAGTTCATGAAGCCGAGCTGGAAGGGCGAGATGATCGCGTTCTCGGGCGACACGGACTGTTATCAGCCGCTCGAGGCCAGCTACGAGCTGACGCGACGCTGCCTCGAGGTGTGCGCCGAGTTCAAGAATCCGGTCGGGCTCATCACCAAGAGCGCGGTCATCCGGCGCGACGTCGAGCTGCTGGCGCGGCTCGCGCGCGACGCGCGGATCCGCGTGACGCTGTCGATCCCGTTCGCGCGCGACGACACCGCGCGGTCGATCGAGCCGGGGGCGAGCTCGCCGGCGCGGCGCTTCGACACGCTGAGGCTGCTGTCCGACGCCGGCGTGCCCACCGGCGTGGCCATCGCGCCGATCATTCCCGGGCTGAACGATCCGGACATCCCGGAGATCCTCGAGCGCGCGCACGCCGCCGGCGCGACCAG
Organism: Kofleriaceae bacterium; assembly: GCA_035525615.1. Taxonomy (GTDB): domain Bacteria; phylum Myxococcota_A; class Polyangia; order Haliangiales; family Haliangiaceae; genus UBA2376. Next base: position 8,457 of record DATLEB010000353.1, read on the forward strand.
CGCGTTCATGATCCTCATCCGGTTGCCCGGCGAGGTGTTGCCGGTGTTCCGCGAGCGCATCAACCAGGAGCTGTCACCCGAGCGCGTGCGCAAGATCGAGCACGCGATCGAGGAGCTCCGAGGCGGCGGCGGTCGCATGAACGACAGCCGGTTCGGTTCGCGATTCCGCGGCCAGGGGGAGCGCTGGCGCGCGATCGAGGCGCTGTTCGAGCTGCATCGCCGCCGCCTCGGGTTCAACGAAGAACGCACGGAGGGGATGGGCGACGACCTGCCCACCACCTTCGTGCGTCCGACCCGTCAGCTAGGACTGTTCTGAGGTTCAGCGGAGGCCGCGGATCTTCGTGAGGTGGTCGTAGCGGGTGCGGGCGACGGCACCGACCTCGTCGGGCGCCATCGTCACGGCACCGACCACCGGCTCACCAGCCGACAGCTTGCCCTTGGTGAAGCACTCCGCCGTGCCCGTCGCCGGCTGACCCGAGAGGCGGTCGGCCGGGCGACCGGCCTCGCCGAGGCGATCGACGATCGGCTGGTCGCTGCCGGCGTGCGCGGGGCGCGCCGGGAGGCGCTGCAGGCGATCATCCTGGGGCGAGTCCGCCGGCGCGCGCTCGCTGAACGTGTCGCTGCTCGGGTCGAGGTCGCCAAGCGACGGCTCGTCGACCGAAGCGGCCTCGATGTCCGCGTCCATGTCCTCCGACTCGGTGCAGGCGACGGTGAAGAGCGAGAGAGCGAGGAGGGCGATGGTGGCGAGCTTGCGCATGGTGTGTGTTCCTTGAGGTGGCGGGTGACGGGTTCGCGTGACGAGAGAACCCATGAGCACCTTGCGTGCCGAGACTCACGACCACGCGCCTCACCTCGGCCAGTCCCAGTCAGATCGCGCGAGTGCCACTTCGTGCCGCGAACGCCAGGACACGTCCCACTCGACGTCGCGACGGTGTGTCACCGGGGACCTCCTGTCACTGCGTGCCGGGAATACGACACCTACAACCGTCGGTTCCGCGGCTGTCGCACCCGTGTCGCACCTCTTGACACCCCTGGCACCCTTCCGCAAAGTGCCGGCCTCGACCGAGGGCAGGTAATGATCCAGGTCTCCAAGTTATCCAAGTATTACGGCGGCAAACGGGCGCTCGGCCCGGTGTCGTTCGAGATCGATGATGGCGAGACGGTCGGCTTTCTGGGCCTCAACGGCGCCGGCAAGACGACCGCTCTCCGCATCCTCGCGTGTGACCTCCGGCCATCGGCCGGCGCGGTGAGCGTGGGCGGCATCGATGCCGTCACCGATCCCCACGAGGTCCGCAAACGCATCGGGTTTCTGCCCGAGAACCCACCGCTCTATCCAGAGATGACGGTCGGCGCGTATCTCGACTTCGCCGCGGATCTGCGGCGCGTCGCGCGCGGCGATCGCACCAAGCTGGTCGGCGAGGCCATCGAGGTCACCGATCTCGCGGGCGTCGCGTCCGACCCCATCCAGACGCTCTCGCACGGCTACCGCCAGCGCGTGGGCCTGGCCCAGGCGATCGTGCACAAGCCGGCGCTCGTCATCCTCGACGAGCCGACGCGCGGTCTCGATCCCAAGCAGATCGTCGAGATGCGCAAGCTCATCCACGGTCTCAAGGATCGCCACACCGTCCTCATCTCGAGCCACATCCTGGCCGAGGTGAGCCAGACGTGTGATCGCCTGCTCGTCCTCGGCCAGGGCCGCATCCTCGGCGCCGGCACCGAGGCCGAGCTCGCCGCGCACGAGGGCAACGTGAAGCTCGTGTCGATCACCGTGCGCGTGCCGCCCGCCGCCTCCGGCGAGCCGTATCGCGACGGCGAGGTCGACGCGAAGAAGAAGATCAACAGCGTCCTGTCGCGCATCGACGGCGTCACCGACGTCAGCGAGCCGCAGTCGCGCGGCGACGGCTGGGCGGTGTCGCTCACGTCGACCAAGGATCTGCGCGCCGAGATCAGCCGCGCCGCCGTTCAGGCCGGGCTCGACCTCCTCAAGCTCGACTACGCGCGCAGCGAGCTCGAGAACACCTTCTTGCGCCTGGTCGACACCGGCGCCGGCGCGGAGGCCTGACATGCGAGCCGCCACCATCATCTTCAAACGCGAGATGGGGACGTACGTCTCCTCGCTCGTGGGTCGCATCACCGGCGCGCTCGCGCTCCTCCTCATGGGCGTCGCGTTCCAGGTGTTCGGCGCCAAGACCCAGCTGTCGGGCGAGATGCTCGCGCAGTTCTTCTGGGGCAGCTCCGGCGTCATCATGGGCGTCGCCATCATCCTGAGCGTCCGCCTCGTCGCCGAGGAGCGGCAGACCGGCTCGCTCTTGCTCCTCAACACGTCGCCGGTGCGCGAGACCGAGATCATCCTCGGCAAGTTCTTCGCCGCCGCCGCGTTCCTGGCCATCATCCTGGCCGTCTCGGTCTACATCCCGTTGCTCATCAAGAGCGAGGGCAAGATCACCGGCGCCCAGATCTTCGTCGGCTATCTCGGCCTGTTCCTGCTCGGCTCGGCGACGCTCGCGATCGGCATCTTCGCGTCGACGCTCGCCAAGCAGCAGATCGTGGCCGCCGTCATCGGCGCGGCGATCGTCGTGCTCATGATCCTGCTGTATCAGCTCAGCCGGAAGCTCGACGCGCCGATGAAGGACATCCTTGCCGAGCTCGACCTGTGGTGGATCCACTTCCAGCAGGGCTTCATGAAGGGCGTCTTCAACCTGAAGGACGCCGTCTACTACGTCGCCGTGACGTACTTCTTCCTGCTCTGTTCGGTGAAGACGCTGGAGATGAAGCGATGGCAATGATCCGCGCACCCCGCCTGATCACGCGCATCGGGCTCATCGTCGCCGTCGCGCTCTTCGTCGTGTCGCGGCGGTTCCTCCGCGACCCGGCCTCGGGCCAGGCGCTCTTCCCCACGCTGATGAAGCTCACCATCGCCATCGGCGTGGTGCTGCTCGTCGGTGGCACCGTGCTCCAGGCCATGCGCTGGGGGCAGAGCAAGGGTAACGGCCGCAAGGCCGAGGGCACGCTGCTCCTGTGCTACGTGTCGCTCGTCGGCGCCGGCGTCCTCTACTTCCTCACCACCAAGACCGGCATGGGCTGGATCGGCCTCGACGATCTGTCGGCCCGCGGCGCCCGCAAGTTCGACGTCGTGGTGTCGATCCTGGCCGCGATCCTCGCGGCATGCGCGGTCATCCCGGCGCTCCTGATGGAGGCGACGATCGGCGAGTGGACGACCGACGCCGATGACGACGCCGTCGAGCTGCGCCGCACGCGCGAGATGGGCGTGTCGGGCCTCACCATCGCGCTCGCGCTCGCGTTCCTGATGGTGACGTGCAACGTCGCCCGCGAGAAGAACATCCGGAAGGACGTCAGCTACCTGAAGACGTCGCAGCCCGGCGAGTCGACGCGAAAGATCGTCGACGCGATGAACGATCAGGTGCGCGTCCTCCTCTTCTTCCCCGAGCTCAACGAGGTCGGCGGCGAGGTGAAGGGCTACTTCAACGAGCTGGCCCGCGTGACCAAGGGCAAGGTCGTCGTCGAGGAGCACGATCGCCTGCTGTCGGCGACCCTCGCCAAGAAGTACTCGGTCACCAAGGACGGCACGGTCGTCCTGGTGCGCGGCGCCGATGCCAAGGAGAAGTCGGAGAAGTTCGATCTCGACACCGACATCGAGAAGCACCGGAAGCGCGACGGCAAGCTGCGCGTCCTCGATCAGACGGTGAACACCGCGCTGATGAAGATCCTGCGCGAGAAGCGCAAGGCGTACCTGACCGTCGGCCACGGCGAGATCAACGACCCCGAGTCGCTGCCGGCGCACCTGCGCGGCCAGCTGCCCGACGCGCGCACGCAGGTCATCAAGAACATCCTGACCAGCCTGAACTACGAGTCGAAGAACCTCGGCACGATGGACGGCCTCGCCAGCAAGATCCCCGACGACGCCACCTTCGTGATGGTGCTCGGGCCCAAGCAGGCGTTCGACCCGGCCGAGATCGACACGCTCGTCCGCTACATCGACGGCGGCGGCCACGTGCTGATCGCGATGGATCCGCAGGGTGACTTCCGCCTCGGGGCGCTCGAAGGTCGCCTCGGCACCGGCCTGGGCGAGGTTCGCCCCGGCGAGGACGCGCGCATCGGCCTGGTCACCGACGACAAGAACTTCCTCCCGCAGCGCGGCAACGAGAGCGACCGCCGGCTGGCGCTGACCAACCAGTTCTCGTCGCACGCGTCGACCACGTCGCTGTCGCGCGCCGATGCTCGCAACGGCATCTTGCTCGAGACCGCGGGCATCCTCACCGACCGCGAGTTCACGACGCCGGGCGCCAAGCCGAGCCGCACGTACGTGGTGCGCTCGATGGGCGAGTCCTTCATCGACTACGACAACGACTTCAAGGCCGGTCCTGCCGAGAAGCGGGACCGCTACAACATCGGGGCCGCGGTCGAGGGCCCCAAGGGCAAGAATTCCGACGGCAGCGACAAGGACGGCTTCCGCGCCATGGTGTTCAGCGATCAAGATCTGTTCGCCGATCACATGGTGCAGACCCGCACCGGTCAGATCTTCGTCGAGACCAACGGCCGCTCGCTCCCCGTCGACGCGGTCCGCTGGCTGGGCGGCGAGGAGACCATCAGCGGCATCGTCAACGACGAGAAGGACCCCGAGATCAAGCAGACCAAGCGCGAGCAGGCGGCGTGGTTCACGGCGACGACGATCGTCGCGCCGCTCGCCCTGTTCGGCATCGGGATGCTGTTCGGCCGGCCGAAGCGCAGGCGCCCGGCACCGGCCCCGGCGAAGAAGGAGGTTGCGCCATGAAGAGCGCCATCGTTCACGGAGCGTTGCTCGCGGTGATGCTGGTCTACGGCTACCTGTCGTGGACGAAGGAGAAGCCCAAGAAGGCGCTCACCGGCGAGGTGGTGATGTGGAACCGCAACGAGAGCGATCTCAAGGCGGTCGAGTTCGCCACGACGGACCACACGCTGCGCATCGAGCGCCGCGGTGAGGGTGCGAACGCGTACTGGTGGGGCGTCGACACGCGCACCTCGAAGAAGGTGAAGCCGGTCGAGGCGCCGCCGCCGCCGCCGCCGGGTCAGCCGGCCCCGCCGCCGCCCGAGCCCGAGTACATCGACGAGACGGTCACGCGCGAGTTCCCCGTCGGCGAGCCCGGCGAGAAGCTGGTGAAGGACCTGGCGGCGATGCGCGCCATCAAGGGCCTGGGCGTGGTGAAGGAAGAGGCCAAGAAGGACTACGAGCTGGTCGACACCACCAAGACCATCGCGATCGTGTTCGGCGACGGCGCCAAGACGCTCGTGGTCGGTGGACGCGTGCAGGGCGGCAGCGACCGCTACGCGCTCGACGTCGACACCAACAAGGGCTTCGTGCTCGCCGGCGCGCTGATCACGCCGCTCGAGGGTGGTGAGGGCTCGCTGCGCCCGAGCGATCTGCGCTCGTTCGATCCCAAGACCGCGATGCAGGTCGAGATCGCGGCCGGCGACAAGAAGAAGACGGTGTTCCGCATCAAGGCCAAGCAGACCGTGCCCGACGGCGCGGATCCGCACGCGCCCAAGCCCAAGGACGAGTTCGTCGAGACGTGGGGCGAGGGCCAGACCGCGGACACGGCGGCGGCGAACTTCATCGACAAGATCGAGAAGCTGAAGCCGACGAGCTACGAGTCGAAGCTCGATCCCAAGACGCTGACCAGCATCGTGACGCTCACCTACAAGGATGGTGGCGGCAAGGTGCTGGGCACGATGCAGGTGCTGAAGATCGAGAAGCCGGGCGAGACGCCGCCCGCGCCGCCGCCGCCCGCGCCGGGTCAGCCTGCGCCGCCGCCGCCCGCGGCTCCGGCGCCCGTGGTCGACTACTACCTGATCACGGAGCGCACGCGCGTTCCGGCCGTGCTGCCGAAGGTCGCGGCCGAGCGCATCGCGCCGGACATCGAGACGGTGTTCCCGAAGCCCTGACACGCGCCTGACCGAGGGACCAGAGACGCGCATCACGTGATGCGCGTTTTGCTTTTTCGGGCCGCGCTTGACCTGTCCGATCGGGTGGTTACCGGGTCGGAATAGAGGCAACCCCCGCAGCGGTCGCTAGATCAAACCATGAAGCGCATGATCCGCATGAAGCACGCGATCGTGGCAGGCGCGGGTGCGGCGGTCATCGCCGCCGTCATCGGCGCTGCCACCAACACCAACGTCCACTCCTACGCGCAGAGCGCGCCGCCCCCCGCGGCCTTGCCTGGCTCGGTCCAGATCAGCGACGTCGCCGAGCGCGTCGTCGACTCGGTCGTGAACATCTCGACCACGCAGACGGTCGAGCAGGGACCGTTCCAGTTCGATCCGTTCTTCGCCGATCCGTCGTCGCCGTTCTATCAGCAGCCCGACGATCGCAAGGCGCAGAGCCTGGGCTCGGGCGTGATCGTGTCGGAGGACGGCAAGATCCTCACCAACGCGCACGTCGTGCGCAACGCCGAGTCGATCGTGGTCACGCTGCACGACGGCACCGAGGTCGAGGCCAAGGTGCTCGGCAGCGATCCCAAGGCCGACCTCGCCGTCATCAAGCTGAAGGACAAGGCCAGCAACCTGCGTCCGCTGGTCTTCGCCGACTCCTCGAAGCTCCGGCTGGGCGAGGTCGTGCTCGCCGTCGGTAATCCGTTCGGCGTCGGCCAGGCCGTGACCATGGGCATCGTCTCGGCGACGGGCCGCGCGTCGATGGGCATCGTCGACTACGAGGACTTCATCCAGACCGATGCGGCGATCAACCCCGGCAACTCCGGCGGCGCGCTCGTGAACATGCGCGGCGAGCTGGTCGGCGTGAACACCGCGATCCTGTCGCGCAGCGGCGGCTACCAGGGCATCGGCTTCGCGATCCCGACCAACATGGTGCGCCCGATCATGGACGCGCTCATCAAGGACGGAAAGGTGAACCGCGGCTGGCTCGGCGTGACGCTGGCGCCGCTCGACGCGAAGGCGCAGGCCAAGTTCGGCGTCGCGCGCGGCGTGCTCGTCGCCGAGGTCGGCAGCAACACGCCGGCCGAGAAGGCGGGCCTCTCGGCGGGCGACGTCATCATCGCCCTCGACGGCGCCGAGGTGCGCGAGCTCGGCAAGCTGCGCAACGCCGTCGCCATCAAGGGCGCCGGCAAGACCGCGACCCTCGAGGTGAGCCGCGACGGCAAGCGCAAGGAGCTGAAGGTCACCCTCGGCGCGCTCCCCGAGCAGCCCCAGCGCCGCGTCCGCATCCGCTGACCGGGCGCTGACCGGGGACGGTGTAAAGTTTGTCAAGTTTGACAAGTTTTCGGCGCCCCTGACGTACCGTGCGCCCATGTCCGTCAAGGCGTGGGCGCTCAAGCCGGGGGAGCTCAAGAGGTTGTCGCGCGCCGCGCAGCTGAGGCTGGCGGCGCGATGCGCGATGCGCGTCGAGCCGTGGATGCCGGCGGGGGCGAAAGCCGCGTGGAGGAAGGGGCTCGACCACATCGCGCGCGCGGCCAGCAGCGCCACGCCGGCGGCGGCCGAGGCGCTGCTTCGCACCATCGACGACAAGAGCGTCGAGGCGAGCGAGCGACTCGAGGACAAGGATGAGCTGCGCGCCCAGTGCGTCAGCTATGCCGGGCTCACGCTGTCGACCGCGCTCGAAGCGTGCGCGCTCGAGACCGGGCCGACGCTGACCAAGGCGGTCATCGACACGGCCAAGTACGCGGCGTCGATCGCGGCGCTCCACGCGCACGCGGGGCGCGTGAAGGTGGGCAAGGGCAAGGATCCGGTCGAGGTCGCGGCGCGTGCGATGTGGGACGCGATCCGCGCCGACCTGCCGGTGGTCGCGGCGTCGGGCGCGAAGCTCACGGCCGGCAGCGTGCGCAAGCTGGCCCCGCTGTGGCCGGCGAAGCCGCCGACCTGGGCGACCTAGCCGCGCGACGTGGCGGGGCGACCTGGCCGCGCAAACTTGTCAAACTTGACAAACTTTACACCGTCCCCGCGGTCTCGAGTTTCTGGAGGGTGCGGATCTCGAAGTCGCGCGAGATGGCGCGGATCTCGTCGGGGAACGCGGCGAGGTTGACGTTGAGGGAGTAGGCGAGGGGCGCGTCGAGCGGACGGAAGAAGTCGTCGAAGTGGTGCGGCACGATCACGCGCGGCTCGAGGCGCGCGAGGATGCGCTGCCAGTAGCGCGCCGTGAAGCGGCGACCCGCGATGCCGGCGAGGAAGTAGTCGACGCGCTTGTGGCGGATCTCGTCGTCGACGAGGTTGCACGAGCCGTGGTGGTAGAAGGTCGCGCCCGCGACCTCGATGTGGATGCCCCAGACCTGGCCGCACTTGTACGCCTGCGGCGTGAGATCGTCGGTGTGCTCGCACGAGAGCTCGCCGTCGTTGGGCGTCCACAGCCCGGCGGCGAGCTTCGAGTGCCGGCTCGGTACGAACGTCACCGTGAACGGGCCGATCGCGATCGGCCGATGAGGCTCGACGGTGACCGCCAGCTCGGGCCGGCCGTGCAACTTCATCAGGTGCGCCAGCGACTCGCTGCCGTACGCCTTGCACCCGGCGCGCCCCGCGAGCGCCGGCACGTCGAGCGCGTGATCGAAGTGGGTGTGACCGACGAGGATGGCGAGCGGGTCGGGGAGCGTGCGCAGCCGCTCGCGGTCGGCCGGGATGACGTGGCGCCGCACCATCTCGCCGAGCGGAAGCCGCGTCACGTACGGATCGACGAGCAGGTGCTGGCCCTGGTAGGTGAACCGGAATCCCGCGGTCCCGAGCCACTGCAGCGCGAGCCCCGGCGGCAAGTCGCCGGCGCGCGACGAGCGCGACCACGCGAGGTCGGCGTGCGTCGATGCATCGGCCGTAGCGCGGGAGCGGCGGCGTGTCGAGTACGCGAGCAGCGAGGCGATGTGGCCGACGGGCCCGAGCATGGACACGAAAGATAAGATACGGTGCGCGCAGACCAAAGGAGAGACGTCATGGCCTTCACGCTGCCCGAGCTGCCCTACGCCAAGGATGCCCTCGCCCCGGTGATCTCTGCGGAGACCATCGACTATCACTACGGCAAGCATCACCAGGCGTACGTCACCAACCTCAACAACCTCGTGCCCGGCACGAAGTACGAGAACATGTCGCTCGAGGAGGTGGTCAAGGCGAGCCACGGCCAGCTCTCCGAGAAGCCGGTGTTCAACAACTCGGCGCAGGTGTGGAACCACACCTTCTACTGGCACTCGCTCTCGCCGACCGGCGGCGGCGCGCCCACGGGTGCGATCGGCGCGGCCATCGACAAGGCGTTCGGCTCCTTCGACAGCTTCAAGGAGAAGTTCTCGAAGGCGGCCGCGACGCAGTTCGGCTCGGGCTGGGCGTGGCTGGTGAAGAACGCCGACGGCGGCCTCGCCATCGAGCAGAGCGCCAACGCCGACACCCCGTTCGCGACGGGCAAGACCTGCGTCCTCACCATCGACGTGTGGGAGCACGCGTACTACGTCGACTACCGGAACGCGCGTCCCAAGTACATCGAGGAGTTCTGGAAGAAGGTGAACTGGGACTTCGCGAGCAAGAACCTCGGCTGATCAGCCGAGCTCGCATCGGTCGCCGTTTCAGGGCGAGATGAAGGGGACCAGCGACGAATCAGGCTGGCCCCTTCGCCGCAGCAAGACCACGTAGACCAGGCGGCGTACGGCGGTCGATGTCGCCCGTGAGGAGCGGCAGGGCGTCGAGGTTGCTCGCAGATGGCGCTGCCCTCGGTCGTCGCCGGGATCTCGTTGTCGCCGGCGACGACCAGGGAAGCCGACGCTCCAGAACAGCCCCGCGTCGTCGCCGTTGTTCGAGATCGCGATGACGTCGGCGCGCGCGCTCGACTCCGAGAGGCCGCCGCTCACGTTCACGTGCGAGCACTCCGGCAAACGTCTGCGTCGGCGCAGCCGACGGCCCCGGGCGCGCGCCCGAGCTCGAAGCGCACCTCGTGCACCGTGCCGGCCGTCGCGTCGACGAGCGCGACGCCGGCCGCCGCGTACGCGACCTGGTACTCGAGGAGCTGTCGCCGCGTCGCCGCCGTGGCGAGGCTGGGCGCGAGCTCGCCGGTCTTCACCTCGGCGACCCAGCGCTCGCCGTCGCGCGCGACGAGGAAGTCGCAGCGCAGCGCGGTCTCGTGCACGTCGTCGTCGATCGCGACGTGCCACACGTGCGCGACCTGCCGCTCGACGACGAGGAACCCCGCGTCTGCGAGCAGCTGCTCGGCGCGCGCCTCGCCAGCGAGGGCCACGCGTGCACGCCGTCGCGCCGTGACGCTGCGACCGCGGGCAGCGAGCGCGCGCAGCGCGAGCACGACGAGGATGACGGCGGCGGCGGTGGCCGCGATGAGCACGGCATCGTGCGACGTGACGTTCACGAAAATGATCGTGTCAGGGCGCTCTGTCAGACGCGCCGGCCGCCGACGTCGACTGCCGCACGCGGCCCACCAGCTCGCGGCGGGGGGGCCCCTCGTGGTGCAACCGATGTGCCCTGGCGCTCGGCCCGGGAATCAATCCCCCGTCGACGAGTGTCTCGTGGGACGTGGTACAGCACCGGCCTATGCGCTCCCTGTTGCTCGCCAGCGGCACGCTGGCTGCGTTCCTGGCGGCCTGCTCCGGCTCGCCGAAGAAAGACCCCGTGACCACCGCGCCCGACGTCGTCCAGACGCCCGAGACCCCGGACACGCCGACCACGCCCGCGGGCTCGCCGCACGACACGGCGCTCGCCGACGTCGCGCGTCTCCAGGCGTCGGCCGACGCGAACACGGTGCTCGCGCCGTACAAGGGCCCGTACGAGGGCGTCCCGGCGTGGGACCAGTACAAGGTCGATCAGTTCCCCGGCGCGTTCGCCCTCGCCATCGAGCTCCTCCAGGCCGAGGTCAACGCGATCGCGACCAACCCGGCCAAGCCGGACTTCGCCAACACCATCGCCGCGCTCGAGAACTCGGGTCGCCACCTCGACCGCGCCAACTCGCTCTTCGGCGTGTTCACGTCGAACCTCAACGCCCCCGCGGTGCAGGCGGTCGACAAGGAGTGGTCGCCGAAGATCGCGGCGGCGTACGACGGGATCATCTTCAACAGCGCGCTGTTCGAGCGCCTCGCCGCCGTGTACGGCGCGCGCAACGACAGCGGGCTCACGCCCGAGCAGATCCGCCTGACCGAGCTGCGCTACCAGCGCTTCGAGCGCGCAGGCGCCAAGCTCGGCGAGGCGCAGAAAAAGGAGCTCGGCGCGATCAACCAGGAGCTCGCCGTCCAGTTCACCGAGTTCGGCAACAAGGTGCTGGCCGACGAGGACACCTGGACCGTCGTCGAGGACGAGAAGGAGCTCGTCGGCGTCCCCGACTCGCTCAAGGCGTCGTACAAGGCCGCGGCCGACGAGCGCAAGCTCGACGGCAAGTGGATCCTGGTCAACACGCGCTCCGTCGTCGACTCGTTCCTCGCCGTCTCGCCCAACCGCGCGCTGCGCGAGAAGGTGTGGAAGACGTTCAAGGCGCGCGGTGACAACGGCAACGCCAGCGACACCAACGCGACCATCGCCAAGATCGTCAAGCTGCGCGCCGATCGCGCCAAGCTCCTCGGCTACGCGTCGCACGCGCACTGGCGCATGTCCGACAACACGATGGCGGCAGACCCCGCCAAGGCCACCGACCTCATGATGCGCGTGTGGCCCGCGGCCGTCGCGCGCGTCGGCGAGGAAGTGAAGGACATGAAGGTCCTGGCCAAGAAGGACAAGGTCACGACCTTCGAGCCGTGGGACTACCTCTTCTACTCCGAGAAGGTCCGCAAGAAGAAGTACGACCTCGACGCGGCGGAGCTCAAGCCGTACTTCGAGCTGAACAACATGGTGAACGCGGCCTTCTTCATGGCCGAGCAGCTCTACGACCTTCACTTCAGCGAGATCACCGGCCAGGTCCCGGTGTTCCATCCCGACGTGCGCGTCTGGGAGGTGAAGGACGGCGCCGGCAACTTCGTCGGCCTGTTCTACGGCGACTACTTCGCGCGCGCCGGCAAGCGCTCCGGCGCGTGGGCCTCGGTGTACCAGGGCCACGAGACGTTCACCGGCCGGACCGTCCACACCATCACGTCGAACAACAACAACTTCGTTCGCGGCGCCGCCGGCCAGCCGGTCCTCATCTCCCTCGACGACGCCGAGACCCTCTTTCACGAGTTCGGCCACGCCATCCATTATTTCCTCTCGGACATCTATTATCCGAGCCTGGGCGGGACCCCGCGCGACTTCGTCGAATATCCGAGCCAGGTGAACGAGAATTGGCTTCTCACCCAGCCGGTGCTGAGCCGCTTCGCCAAACATTATCAGACCGGCCAGCCGATGCCGGCGTCGCTGATCGCCAAGATCGAGAAGGCCTCGACCTTCAACCAGGGCTTCGCCACCGCCGAATATCTGTCGTCGGCGATCGTCGACATGATGCTTCACAT
>DATLEB010000032.1:0-16069 GCA_035525615.1 Kofleriaceae bacterium
ACCGGCCACGCGTACCTGCTCGACGCGAAGCTCGAGACCGTCGGCGAGGCGGACCACATGCCCGGGAAGGAGGAGCTCGCGGCCAGGCCGGGCGCCACCCAGGCGCCGCCACCGCCGCCGCAGATGACGATCCTGCCGACGGCGCGCGCCAATGGCGGCGCCTTCGAGATCGGGTTGGTCGGCGCCGACCCGCGCCGCCCGATCCACTTCAATGGCAAGAAGGGCTCGAAGACGCTCGAGCCCAGGCGCACGTACATCGCGCAGGGGTTCCTCGTCGACGGGGAGCGCAAGGCGTTGCCGGTGCCGGGCGCGGTCTTCCTCGTGTATCGGACCACGGCGACACCGGACGCGCGTCACAAGCTGACGCGGCTGGCCTACAACGGCGTACCGGCGTGGACCGCCGACCTGCCCGAGCCGCCCGACAGCGCGCGCCTCGACGGGGAGACCGTGGTGCTCGTGGGTCGCACACGCTCCGTGGCCATCGCCGTCGCGGATGGCAAAGAACGTTGGTCGACGCCACACAGTCCGTGACGCCGAGGTCGGTGATAGCCTGATCGCAGGTGGCAGCCGACATCAAGATGAAGGTGTCCGCGCGGACCGACGTGGGGAGGGTCCGCACGACCAACGAGGACGGCCTCGCGGTCAACGACCTCGCGAGTGGCGCGCAGATCGACGCCCAGAGCGGTGACAAGGCGGTCGACGTCCAGGAGCGCGGCGTCCTGCTCGCGCTCTCCGACGGCATGGGCGGTCACCAGGCCGGCGAGATCGCGAGCGCGCTCGTGCTCGAGTCGCTGCAGGCCGCGATGCAGCAGGCGGCCCGCGGCCCGATCCACATGCAGCTCGAGGAGGCGGTCAAGCGCGCCAACCAGACCGTCATGGAGGCGGCGCACGCCGACAACCGGCGCGGCATGGGCGCGACCCTGACCGCGGTGTTCGTGCGCGGCGGCGAGGCGTACATCGCCGAGGTGGGCGACTCGCGCGCCTATCTGCTGCGCAACGGGCGGCTGCGTCAGATCACGCGCGACCAGAGCCTGGTGCAGCTCATGGTCGATCACGGCGTGATGTCGCCCGAGGAGGCCAAGCGCTCGGCGAGCAAGAACGTGATCCTCCAGGCCATGGGCCTCGCGCCGGACGTGCGCGTGGCGATCGCTCGGCTCGAGCTGCGCCGGAACGATCGCTTCCTGCTCTGCTCCGACGGCGTCACCAACGAGGTCAGCGACGAGGAGCTCAAGGAGACGCTGACCGGCAGCCCGCCGCGCGCCGCATGCGAGACGATGATCTCGCTGGCCAACGAGCGCGGCGGCCGCGACAACTCGACGGTCATCGTCGCCGACCTGTCCGGCGAGGGCCTCGAGCTGCCCGACGAGTTCGAGACGGTGACCTCGACGTACGAGGTGCTACAGGCGTTCGAGGCCAACCTCGGCAGCGGCCCGGCGATCACGCCCCCGCCGCTCCAGCCTTCGGCGGCGCCGATGTCGCCGGCGATCGAGGCGCTGCCCGATCTGCCGGATGAGGGCGGGGCAACGGCGAACACCAAGGCTTCCCGGACGGCTCCGCCGCCGGTGGAGCCGGCGTCCGCGACGCAGAAGCTGCCTCGCTCGAAGCGCGGGCCCACGTGGAGCACCGTCGTCATCGTCGCGGTCGTGCTCCTGGCCTTGCTCGTGCTCATGGTCGTGCTCACAGGTTGCGCAGCATGACCGAGCACATCGATGTGGTGATCGTCGGAGCAGGGCTCTCCGGCATCGGCGCCGCGTATCACGTGCGCGCGCGAAACCCGGGCAAGAGCATCGCCATCCTCGAGGCGCGCGACGCGATCGGCGGCACGTGGGACCTGTTCCGCTACCCCGGCATCCGCTCCGACTCGGACATGTACACGCTCGGCTACTCGTTCCGGCCGTGGGTTCACGACAAGGGTATCGCCGACGGCGCGACCATCCTCGAGTACATCGAGGACACCGCGCGCGAGACCGGCATCGAGCCGTTGATCCGCTTCCACCACAAGGTGAAGAGCGCGTCGTGGTCGAGCGACACGGCGCGCTGGACGCTCGAGGCCGAGCGCAGCGACACCGGCGGGAAGGTGCAGCTCACCTGCGGCTTCCTGTTCATGTGCAGCGGCTACTACTCGTACGAGGGCGGGTACGCGCCGGACTTCGCGGGGCGCGCCGCGTTCCGCGGGACGATCATCCATCCGCAGGCGTGGCCAGAGGATCTCGACTACGCCGGCAAGCGCGTCGTCGTGATCGGCAGCGGCGCGACCGCGGTGACGCTGGTGCCGTCGATGGCGGAGACCGCGGCGCACGTCACGATGCTGCAGCGCTCGCCGACGTACATCGTCTCGCGGCCGTCGGTCGATCGGATCGCGCAGGGCTTCCGGCGCCGGTTCCCCGACGGGGTCGCGCACGATCTGACGCGATGGAAGAACGTCCTCCTCGGATCGGCGTTCTACAACTTCTGCAAGAAGTTCCCCGGCCAGGCGCGCAAGCTGATCGAGAAGGGCGTGCGCGTCAACCTCGGCGAGCGCACGGACGTCGACATCGCCAAGCACTTCCGCCCGACCTACAACCCGTGGGACCAGCGCCTGTGCCTGGTGCCCGACGGCGACTTCTTCCGCGCGATGAGGAAGGGCAAGGTCGAGGTCGTCACCGATCACATCGACCGCTTCACCGAGACCGGCATCTCGTTGAAGTCGGGGCGGGAGCTGCCCGCGGACATCATCGTGACGGCGACCGGCCTGCGCCTGGTGTTCCTCGGCGAGCTGCGCGTCATCGTCGACGGCGAGCTGGTCGTGCCCAACAAGCACCGTGTCTACAAGGGCGCGATGCTGAGCGACGTCCCGAACCTGGCGATGGCGCTCGGCTACACCAACGCGTCGTGGACGCTCAAGGCCGAGCTCATCGCGCAGTACGTGGCGCGGCTGCTCGAGCACATGGATCGCAAGGGCCTGCGCTCGTGTGTGCCCGAGCCCGGTCCCGACGTCGGTGACGAGCCGGTCATGGATCTGCAGTCGGGCTACGTCACGCGCGCGCTGCCGAACTTCCCGCGCCAGGGCTCGAAGGTGCCGTGGAAGCTCTACCAGAACTACGTGCGCGACCTGGTGATGATGCGGCACCGCAAGCTCGACGATCGCGGCCTGGTGTTCCGCGGCTGACGTGGCCGTGGTGACGAGAACCAGGGACATCGGGCGGCAGCGCCTGGCCGCGCAGGCGCTGTGCGCGCGCACCGCGACGACACCGGCCGCGCTGGTGACACAGCTCGGCGCGATGCAGGCGCAGGACTATCACGCGTGTCACTGGGCCGTCGGGATGCGCATGGCCGGTGACGACGTGACGGTGGCGGACGTCGAGCGCGCGCTCGCCGACGGCGCGCTCCTGCGGACACACGCGATGCGCGGCACGTGGCAGCTGATGACGCCCGCGGACGCGGCGTGGATCCTGCCGCTGGTCGCGCCCAACGTCCTGGCGCGCTCGGCGACGCGCCACCGCCAGCTCGGGCTCGACGACGCGATCCTCCAGCGCGGCGGCGAGGCCATGGCGCGCGCGCTCGAGCGCGTCGACTGGCTGGATCGCGCCGGACTGCGCGACGCGCTGGCGGCGGACGGCATCGACGCGACCGGCGAGCGGTTGGCGCACATCCTCGGCGCCGCCGAGCTCGCTGGCGTCGTGTGCAGCGCCGGCGGCCATGGCGCGACCTCGCGCACCATGCTGCTCGCGCGGCGGCTCCCGAAGCGGGTGCGCCGCCTGGCGCGCGCCGAGGCCGCGGCGCAGCTCGCGCAGCGTTATTTCGAGAGCCGCGGCCCCGCGACGCTCGACGACTTCGTGTGGTGGTCGGGCTTGCCGGTCGCCGAGGCGCGCGCGGCGCTGGAGGCCGTGCGCGGCGAGCTCGTCGCGCACGAGGACGCCGGTGGCCGCACACGGTGGCACCGCCGCGGCCTCGCCCCGGCGGCTCGCGCACCACGCGCCCTGCTGGTCCCGGCGTTCGACGAGTTCCTCGTCGCGTATCGCAAGCGCGACGAGGTCCTCGACCCCGCCGACGTCGTCAAGGTCAACGCGGGCGGCGGCCTGCTCAACCCGGTCGTCGTGCTCGACGGGTACGTGGTCGGCGCCTGGAAGCGCACGCTCGGTCGAACCGACGTCACCGTGAACGTCCGCATCTTCCGCCGGCTGGCGAGCGCGGATGAAAGTGCGATTAAGCGAGCCGCGGCGCGCTACGCGGCCTTCCTCGGTCGCCCGCTCGAGCTCGATGTTAGGCTGCGCGCATGAGCGAGCTCGTCAAGTATCGGCTGGAAGGCAAGACCGCGGTCGTCGAGATGGACGACGGCAAGGCCAACGCGCTGTCGGACGCGATGATCGAGGCGCTGCTCGCGGCGCTCGCGCGCGCCGAGGGCGAGGCCAGCGCGATGGTGCTGGCCGGTCGCGCCGAGCGCTTCTGCGCCGGCTTCGACCTGCGCGTCATGATGAGCGGCCCCGAGAACGCCAAGGCGCTGCTCACGCGCGGCTCCGATCTCCTGATGGCCCTCTACGGCACGCCCATTCCGCTCGTCATCGCCTGTACCGGTCATGCGCTCGCCGGCGGCGCGCTCGTCGTCCTCACCGGCGACTGGCGCATCGCGGCGTCCGGCGCGTTCAAGATCGGCCTCAACGAGGTCGCGATCGGGATGCCCGTCCCCGTGCTCGCGATGGAGCTCGCGCGCGATCGGCTCACGCCGGCGGCGCTGCCCAGGGCGACGCTGATGGCGCACGTGCACACGCCCGACGAGGCGCTGGTCTCGGGCTACGTCGACGAGGTGGTGCCCGCGGCCGACGTCATGACGCGCGCCCTCGCCGAGGCCAATCGCCTGGGCGGCCTGGGGCGGATGCCGTTCAAGGCCACCAAGGAGCGCCTGCGCGGCAAGACGATCACGTACATCAAGGAGCAGATGGTGGCCGACATGAAGGCGCTCATGTTCCCGAAGGGCGCCTGAGCGTGCGCCTCGCGGCTGCGCTGGCGTTCGCGTGCATGAGCGCCGCGTGCGGTGCCAGGAAGGACGCTGGCGGTGACAAGGCGTCGGCGTCGGGCGGATCCGGCGCGGCGACCGCGTCGGGTGCCGTCGACGCCGCCGCCGCGGCCGCCACCGCCGATGCCGGCGCCAAGGCGGCACCTGCGCCGATCTCGAAGGAGACGCGCGCCACGTACAAGCGGCATCTCTCCGCGGGACGCAAGGCGGCCAAGGCCGCGAAGTGGCCCGAGGCGATGAAGGAGCTCGAGGCCGCGCTCGTCGCGATCCCCGGCGACGATCGCGCGCTCGGCGAGCTGTCGTGGGCCGCGTTCTCGGCCGGCGATCACGCGCGCGCCCGCAAGACCGGCCGCGCCAGCGTCGCCGGCGCGACCGATCCCAAGATCAAGGCCGCGTCGCTCTACAACCTCGGCCGCGTCGAGGAGGCCACCGGCAAGATCACCGAGGCGGCTGCGCTCTACCGCCAGTCGATCGCGCTGCGTCCGAACAAGACGGTCGAGACGCGGCTCGCGGCGCTCCCCAAGGACGCCGCCGCGGTTGCCTCCGGTCCGTCCCCGTGCGAGAAGCCGATGCCCGAGGACGACGTGTGCACGTGCCTCGAGGCCAGCGCCGCGGAGTACCGCGAGGACGCCGACGCCGACACCAAGGCGTGCGACCTCGAGCCCGCCGGCATCGACGGGTTCCAGATCGCGTCGTACACGCTCACGTCGGAGAACGAGGTGCAGCACGTGCTCGTCGCGCGCCAGCCCAAGGGCTGGGCCGTCGTCGCCGATCTGGCGTACGTCTACAACCCGGGCATGATGGGCATCTCCGAGGAGTGGTCGATGGAGCCGCCGAAGGAGGAGACCATCGGCGGCAAGCAGGTGGTGCGCTTCGTCCACAAGAAGGCGCGCTCCGACTCCGACATGGGCATCGACGAGGTCGAGAGCGAGGACACGGAGACGCTGGTGGTGTGCGTGCGCGGCGGCGCGTCCGCCGACACCACGTGCCCCATCGACGTCATCACGTCGTACACGTACCTCCGCGAGTCGCTCGGCATGGCCGACGACGAGGACCTGAGCGACGTCGCCGACCTGCGTACCAAGGGCCTGCCCATCCGCTCGGACATGCGGGTCTCCGTCACGATCGGTCCCGACGGTGTCGCCAAGGTGCGCGCCGATCGCGGGCGCGCCGAGACGTCACAGCTCGGCGACCACAAGCTCTGGTAGTCAGGCCGGCGATCAGGCGTGCGATCAGGCGTCCGTGATGCCGCGGCGAACCTGCGCGCCGTTGCGCCGCTCGGCGTCGCGCAGACCGCGCGGCACGAAGCCGCGGCGATACATGTACGCCGCCTGCGCCTCGCGCAGCCGCTCGACCAGATCGTCGGCGCTCGCGGGGCGGCCCGACGGATCCTTCGACAGGCACGCCTCGACGATCTCGCGCAGGTTGGGATCGGCGTGCTCGGGGAGCGGGCGCGGCGGCTCGGTGACGATGGCCACCATCTCGTCGCGAGACGTCGCGCCCTCGTCGAACGGCAGGCGCGCCGCGATCATCTCGTAGATGAGGACGCCGAGCGCCCACACGTCGGTGCGCTCGTCGATCTCGTCGAGCGTCACCTGCTCGGGCGCCATGTTGCGCAGCGTGCCGACCACGCTGCCCTCCGGCCGCGTCTCGGGGTCGTCGGGATCGGGGTGCAGCCGGCGCGCGATGCCGAAGTCGATGAGCTTGGGCACGAGGCGGCGGCCGTCGCGCACCATCATCACGTTCTCCGACTTGATGTCGCGGTGCACGTAGCCCGCGTCGTGGATCTGCGCGACCGCGTCGGCGAGCACGATCGCCGTGTCGAAGGTCTGCGCCGTGAGCAGCGGCCCGCGCACCAGCCGGCGCGCCAGGGTCTCGCCCGCGGCGAGCTCCATCACGTAGTAGGGCCGACCCTCGAGGTCGCAACCGAAGTCGTACACGTCGACGATGTTGGGATGGCGGATCGACGCGGCGATGCGCGCCTCGCGCAGGAAGAGCGTGTGCGCGTCGGGCAAGCGCGAGAGCGACGGCGCGAGCTGCTTGATCGCGACCATGCGGCCCATGATCGTGTGCTCGGCGAGGAACACCTGCGCCATGCCGCCCTCGCCGAGGAGCGCGAGCAGCTCGTACGGACCGAGGCGCCGGCCGAGCTGATCGGAGCGCTCGGCCGCACAGCCGCGCGCCACGACGCGTGGGCGCGTGCGCGCATTGTCATCACAGCCGGCTTCCCCTGAGCCGGTGAACGTCGCCGTCAACGCGCGGAGCTGCATGACGTTCCCTCGGCGACAAACTCATCACCGTGCGAGGTTCGGGGCAAATTTTTGGCAGACACGGGAGGCGCCGCTTGACGTAACCCCGCGAACGCGTGTGCGCAACCGCGAGCGCGCGTCAGTCGCGCGGCGACAGTGGCTACGGCACTTCGACCGGCTGCTCGACCGGCTGCTCGACCGGTTGCTCCTCGGCCTCGATCGCCGCCTCGCCCTCGCGATAGGTCGGGTACCTGAGCGTGTAACCCAGCACCTGCTTCATGCGCGCGTTGCGGATGCGGCGGTTGCGATACGGCACGCGCGGGGCGCCGCTCGCAAACAGCGGCTTGGACGGCGGCAGCGGCAGCCCCATGCGCGCGCAGAGGAACGTCGCGTACTCGAGCTGCGTCGTCGGCTCGTCGTCGGCGATCAGGATCTTCGAACCGGTCGGAGCGTGCTGCTCGGCGGCGAAGATCGCGCCGACCACGTCGTCGACGTGCACGCGCGAGACCACGTGCTGCCCCTCGTCGACGATCTTGTAGTCACCGGCGCGCAGGCGCTTGCGCACGCCGCGGCCCGGCCCGTACACCGGCGCGAGCCGCAGGATCACCGTGCGCAGCGATCCGAACGTCGAGCCGTCGATCGCCGCCTCGTCGGTGTTCACGCCCGCCATCGGCGCGTCGTGGTGCTCGGTCGGAGAGTCCTCGTCGATCCAGGTCTCGTCGTCGGGATCGATCCCGTAGAGGCCGCTCGAGCTCAGGTGGATGAAGCAGCCGATGCCGCCGCCCGCGGCCGCCTGCAGCGCGGCGCGCATGGCGTACCCGGGTGGCAACTGGGCCACCGGCGGGATCGAGTACACGACGGTGGCGCCGTCCATGCTGGCCATCGCGTGGCCGAGATTCTTCACGACCGCGGCGTCGACGAACTTCACCTGCGCGCCGAGCTCGCCGAGCGGCGCCAGCCGTCCCGTCGAACGAGCACACACGCGGACGGAGCGGCCGGCGGCGAGCGCTGCGCGGGCGAGCCGACCGCCGATGTAGCCGCATCCGAGAATGATGAGAGGGCTGGACACCGCCGCCATGTTATCCAAGTCGCGGGAACGCCGCTGATGTTGCGCCACAACCGTGCCTACCGCTTCGTTCGCGCCGGGGTGACCGTGCTCGCGGCCATCCTCCGCTACGTGACGCTCGAGGTGCGGCGATTTGTCCCCGGGCTGCGTCCGACCGAGGCGTCGTGGGATCGCGCGCACGGCAAGACCGGCCGGTCGATCCACCGGCTCGCGACGACGATGGGCGGCGCGTTCGTGAAGCTCGGGCAGGTGCTGGGCGCACGCGCCGACGTGATGCCGCCCTCGCTCATCGAGCCGCTGCGCGGGCTGCACGATCGCGTGCCGCCGCGGCCGTTCGCGTCGCTGCGCGGTCACGTCGAGCGCGAGCTGAAGCGGCCGATCTCCGACGTGTTCGAGCGCGTCGACGAGCAGCCGATCGCGGCCGCGTCGCTGGCCCAGGTGCATCGCGCGCGGTTGAAGAGCGGCGAGGACGTCGTGATCAAGGTGCAGTACCCGGAGGCGCGGCGGCTGTTTCCGATCGACATGGGCTCGTTGCGACGCGCGGTGCGTGCGGTGCGCTGGCTGGCGCGCATCGACCTGCGCCCGCTCGCCGACGAGCTGGCGGCGCAGGTGTGCCTCGAGCTCGAGTTCGATCGCGAGGCGCGCTCGACCGAGCGCGTGCGCGAGGCGTTCGCGGGGCGAAGCGGCGTGCGCGTGCCGCGGGTGCACGCGGCGTACTCCACCGACAAGCTCCTCGTGCTCGAGTTCGTCGAGGGCAAGCCGCTCACCGGCATCGAGGCGCTCAGCGCGGCCGGGGTCGATCTGCGCCAGGTGGCGACCTCGGTCGCCGACCTGTACGCGACGATGATCTTCGACCACGGCTTCTTCCACGGCGATCCGCACCCCGGCAACATCCTGGTCGCGCCCGACGGCGCGACGATCGTGCTGCTCGACTTCGGGCTCGCGAAGGAGCTGCCACCGGGCTTCGCCGACGGCGCCGCGACGATGATCGTGAAGGGCATGAGCGGCGACATGCCGGGCGCGATCGCGGCGGCGCGATCGATCGGCTTCGAGACCGACGGCGATCCCGAGGCGTTCCGCGATCTCCTGCGTGCGTTCATGGGCGACAACGGCCGCATGCGGAACGCGCTCGACGCGCTGCGGTCGGCCTCCCTGAAGGGCATCCCGAGCGACTTCGCGATCATCGGGCGCGCGTTCATCTTGCTGAACGGTCTGTCGCACCGTCTCGCACCTGGGGAACGTCTGATCGCATCCGCAGTTACGAAGCAGCTCGCGCCGCGCGTGTTAGGTCGATTACCGTCGACACACGCGGTGAGCGTTGCGGCGCGGTGACACCGGTTACGGGGTGGCACACCGCGGGACAGCGGTGGTTGATGCCCTTCACGCGACGGCGCGATGGTGGAGACATGCGCACCAACGAGCTTGTCGTAGTGGCGATCATGGGCGTGGCGCTGGCCGCGTCGTCGGGTTGTGCCGCGAACATGAAGGCGGGGACGATGGAGCGAGGCGCCACGCTCGCGCCCGAGGCGCCACCAGCCCCGCTCGATCCGCACTTCGTGGACAGACCCGGCGAGGTCTGGGTGCACGCCCGCTGGGCGTGGATCGATCACCAGTGGGTCTGGCAGCCCGGGCATCACGAGAAGGCGCAGCCGGGCAAGGTCTGGGTCGCCGGCCGCTGGGAGCGGAAGAAGAACGCGTACGAGTGGAGCGACGGTCGCTGGGTCGACGAGCGCGCCGGTCACGCGTTCGCGCCCGGCCACTACGATCATCGCGGCTCGACGTACGTGTGGATCATGGACAGCTGGGAGCCGCAGCCCAAGCTCGGCAGCGTGTGGGTGCCCGGCAAGTGGATCGATGGCGCCGGCGGCAAGGTCTTCATCGAGGGACACTGGGTGGAGCCGACGCGGGCGCAGCCCGCGTCTCTGACGGCGACGCGCGCGAACCCCGCCGCGAAACCGGCGAAACCTGCGAAGCCCGGCAAGCCCGCCGCGAAGGGTGCCAAGGTCGACGGCGGGAAGAAGATCACGCAGCGCTAGCTGAGCAAGCGGCGCGTGCGCGTTGCCGCGCGGACGGCGACGTGGTGAGGTGCGGCGGTCGTGACTGCTGCACTCTCTCCTGATCAGCTGGCGCGCTATCGCGCCGATGGCTTCCTGCATCTGCCCGGCTTCGTGCCGGAGGCCGCGTGCGACGCGCTGCGCGCCCGCGCCGAGGAGCTGATGGCGGCGTTCCAGCGCGAGGCCGCGTCGGCAGAGCAGCGCTCGGTCTTCACGACCAACGAGCAGGCGCGCAAGACCGACGACTATTTCCTCGATTCGGGCGAGGACATCCGCTGCTTCTTCGAGGAGGAAGACGCGCGCATCATCAACAAGCTCGGCCACGCGATGCACGATCTCGATCCCGTGTTCGAGGCGTTCTCGCGCACCGCCGCGCTGCGCGACCTGGTTGCGTCGCTCGGCCTCCCCGACCCGCGCGTCCTGCAGTCGATGTACATCCTGAAGGCGCCGAAGGTCGGCGGCGAGGTTCGCTGCCACCAGGACGCGACCTACCTGCACACCGAGCCGGCCGACGCGATGGTCGGCCTGTGGTTCGCGCTCGAGGACGCGCGCACGGACAACGCGTGCCTGTGGGCCATTCCCGGCGGCCACAAGGACGGCCTGCGCGCGAAGTTCGTGCGCGACGGTCGCGCCACGCGGCTCGACGTGCTGGATGCGCGCCCGTGGGACGACGCGCGCCTGGTGCCGCTCGAGGCCAAGAAGGGCGACCTCATCCTGCTCGACGGACTGGTCCCGCACCTCAGCTACACGAACCGCTCGGAGCGGTCGCGCCACGCATACACGCTCCACGTCATCTCCGGCTGGGACACGTACCCGTCGACGAACTGGCTGCAGCGGTCGACGCCGCCGCGCGGCTTTTGATCGCGCGCGTCCCGCCGAGCGTGCTCACGAACGAATCCCGTTGAACACGCAATGCCACCTCACGCGCTCAGGCGATCGGTCCGGGAACCTCGCGGACGCCGATGCGCGGATGGGCGCGCCACCCAATGGTGAGTAGCCACGAGCGCGGCGCGTAGACGGACATCGGCTCGTACCACGCGGGATACTCGAACTTCTCGAACGGCATGTCCCACCCGTCGAAGAGCACGCCGGTCGAATACGGATCCACGCTCGCCTGCCGCTGCGCCGTGCCGACAAGGTCCTCGCGGTGCCGCCGCCAGTTGTTCAGCACGTAGGCGAGCGCCGCGCGCGCCTGGCGCTTCGCGACGATCGCGACCGCGTGATAGCGCTGCGTGAACACCACACCCTTGCGGCCGCACAGCTTGTTGAGCCGCTTCGCCGCCGAGATCATGAACGCGCGCAAGCCATTCGCGAGCTCGCACTTGCCGTTCGCCTCGACGAGCAGGTGGATGTGATGCGCCTGGATGCTCACGTGCACGATGCGGAATCCCCATCGCGCGATGCACGTCGCGATCGCGCCGCGGATCGCCACGTACGCGTCACGCCTTCGCAGGCGCCCCACGGCCTTGTGCGTTCGAAGCGACACGTGCAGCGGCTTGTGCCGCGACACCTCCGGCCGCCGGTCGTGCCTGATCGCGTCGGCCTTGCGCTTCCGCCCCGAGCCCGGCCTCGCACCGCCGCGCCCGCGCTTCAACGGCAGCCCCAGCTGTTCCCCTGCCTTCGCTACCGCATTCCGTCGCGTCGCCTTCGCCGACCCCGCCTTCGCTCGCCTCACCTCCACTCGCCCCGCCTCAGCTCGCCTCTCCTTCACATCTCGCCCTCCGTGCTCTGGTTATCGCTTATATTTTTATTTCGCCCTTTTGTCGACGGAATTCCTCGCCCCGAGCACGAAATGTTCCGGCGACGATCGCGCGATTGATGACCACTCGTCGCCGTGACTGACCACCTCAGCCCGCTCATTGCGCGATCGTTCACCACTCGTCGCCGATCGACCACGCGCCGGCGTGACAACACAAGGTTCGCGCGCCTTGGTCGCAAGTCAGCCGGCGCAGCAAGCGACGCGCGCGCGGCCGTTCGACCACTGCCCGGGCGCCCGAGCGAAGGGCGCGTTGCCACCGTCACCGCCAAACCCGGCCAGGTGCGCGGTTCGCGCGGATGGCCGGTGGCGGGCAGGCACGGTTCGCGCGCGGCGGCGGCGGTGGTCCGCTTCAGGGCGGGGCGGCCTTGGAGAAGATCGCCATCACGGCGACGCGCATCTTGTTCTTCTGCACGTCGGTGAGCTTGTCGTCGCACTCGCGCGCGGGATCCTTGGCGGCGAGGCCGCACGCGACGGCCTCGGAGGTCCAGCCGTCGGTCTTGCACAGCGTCGCGATGGCGCGGCCGGCCTCGTCGGAGATTTCTTGCAGCCTGGCGGCTCGGCCGGGCTTGGTGTCGGGCGGCGTCTCGCCCATCGACAGCATGGCGGTCTTGGCGCCGAGGGCGTCGCAGTCGTCGGGCGACGGCGCGTTCGCCATCGCGGCGGCGGCCGTGGGCGGCGTGGGCTTCTCCGGCGCGGCGCTGGCCGACCCGGCGCCACTCGCGCCACTCGACGGGGTCGCGCCCGTCTGCGGTTCCTTCTTGCACGCCGCGCTGGCCAGCACGAGTGTCGCTGCGCACGCCACCGCGACCATTCGCGCAATCGTCGTTCGCGTCATCGCGAGGCAGTGTACGCCGCAACCGCGCCGCCGACGCCGGTGCGAGCGCCCGTGCGAACGCCGGTGCCGACGGCGGGCGCGCACACGCCGTAGTCCTGGTAGCGTGCGGCCGATGTCCGGCTCCACCCCTTCCCGTCTCGCCGCGCGCTGGGCCGGCTTCGGCACCAGCATCTTCACCGAGATGACCGATCTGGCGCGCGCCCGCGGCGCCGTCAACCTGGCGCAGGGCTTCCCGGACTTCCACGGCCCCGACGAGCTCCTCCGCGCGATCGCACAGCACGTCGAGACGTCGCACCACCAGTACGCGCCCGGCAACGGCGAGGAGCGGCTGCGCCGCGCGGTCGCGCGCTTCGTCGCGTCGACCACCGGCGTCGAGCGCGACTGGGCGACCGAGATCACCATCACGACCGGCGCCACCGAGGCCATCTACTCCACGGTCAACGCCTTCGTGAACCCGGGCGACCGCGTCGTCGTGTTCGAGCCGCTCTACGACTCCTACGCGCAGGCCGTGGCGCAGGCCGGCGGCGTCATCGTGCCGATCCGGCTGCACGCGCCCGACACCGCCGCCGGCGAATCGCAGTGGCGCGTCGACTGGGACGAGCTCGACCGCGCGCGCGCCGCCGGGTTCCGCCTGCTCATCCTCAACTCGCCGCACAACCCGACGGGGAAGGTCTTCACCGACGACGAGCTCGCGCGCATCGCCGACGCGCTCCGCGCGGCCGACGCGGTCGCGCTGTGCGACGAGGTCTACGAGCAGATGACCTACGACGGCGCGCGCCATGTCTCGCTGTCGTCACTCCCCGCCGTGCGCGACCACGTCGTCCGCATCAGCTCCGCCGCCAAGACCTTCGGCTTCACGGGCCTCAAGATCGGCTGGGCCACCGCCTCGCCCGAGCTCACGAACGCCGTGCGCCTGGTCCACCAGGCCACGGTCTTCTCCACCAACCCGTTCCTGCAGACGGCCATCGCGCAGGTGCTCGACGACGACGCCTGGCTGACGCGCTACCTCGCCGACCTGCACACGCAGTACACCGCCAAGCGCGACTTCCTCACGCGCGCGCTCACCGGCGCCGGCTTCGACGTGCCCGCCGTGCGCGGCACGTACTTCGTGATGGCGAGCTTCGCGCGCCTCGCGCCCGAGCTCACCGACCTCGAGATGACCCGCCGCCTCGTCGAGGAGAAGGGCGTCGCCGCCATCCCGCCGTCGGTGTTCTACGCGCGCCCGCCCGGCCCGCTACCGTGGCTGCGCTTCGCGTTCTGCAAGAAGGAGGAAACGCTCGCGCTGGCCGCGGAGCGTCTCGCTCATCGCACCTGAGCGCTTCGCTCCGCGGCGCCTAGCGGCGCGACGCCGCGCACGCGCGGCCGTAGATCGTCGATGACGACGAGCTCGCCACCAGCTTGCACGAGTAACCGCTGCCGCAGCCGGCGTCCGCGACGCACGCCGCCGTGCACTTCTTGCCGGTGCTCGCCGTGCCGACGCACAGGTTGCCCGGACCGCCGCAGTCGGCGTTCGCGCTGCAGGCCTTGCCGAAGCTCGACACCTTCGCCCACGGGACCACCGTGGGGTTGTCGTCGATGCCGTGCATCCCGTACATCGTCGTGAAGCCCCACGACTCGCCGTCGAGCTTCGTGAGCAGGGTCGACACCGGCTGGGGGCGCAGGCGCTGCAGGCTGTCGCGCGCGAGCAAGGCCGAGATGAAGTTCTGCACCGCCGCCGGCGTCGACGCGTCGCTGAACGACGTGGTCGTGATGACGTCGACGTTCTTCCCGAGCTTGTTCGGGTTCTCCTTGAACGCCGTGCCGATCTGGTACGTGTCGCAGCCCTCGGCCAGCACCACCTGGTAGCGATCCGACGGCATCGCCGCCACGCGGATGTCGGCGTCGTCGAGGTCACCCTCGTCGGTCTTCTTCCAGTTGGCGAGCGCGAAGCCGTAGAACGGGCCCGAGTGGCCGCTGTAGATGATGATGTCGCGCTTGGCGAGCGACTCCATCGCGAGCCCCTCGAGCACCTTGCCGCCCGCGTCGGTGTCGGGGTCGGTCGCCGTGCCCGGCTTGCCGAAGTAGATGCGCACTTCCACCGTCACCGACTTGCCGTCGGCCTTCACCGTCTTCGTGAACGCGCCCGTCGTGTGCTTCAGGCTGTCCCAGCTCGCCACCGGCGTGCGGAAGCCCTGGTTCTTGAGCCAGGTGAAGAACTGCTTCGAGTGCTTGAGGTGGTACTCGCTGTGGTAGTCCCAGCCGAAGTACACGTCCATGTCGAGCTTGCCGTCCTCGGTGAGGCGGGCGAGGTCGAAGAAGCCGTCGGTCGACGCGCGCTCGCGCGAGATCGTGAACGCGATCGTCTCCTTCTGCGCGGCGGGCACGTTGGCCGGGTTCCAGCCCGACCACGGCGCGTCGCGATACCACTCGGCGTTGGTCTCGAGCTCCGCCATCTGCTGGTTGGTCGGCCGCCCGATCTCGAGATCGAAGACGTACTTGCCGCCGACCAGACGCGTCGGCAGCTTGTTCATCAGGTTCTTCCCGCCGGCCGCGATCTGGCGGAACGTGAAGTCGAACGTCACCTTGTCGGCGCGCTCCGTGATGGCGAGATCCTCGAACGCGCCGGCCTTGGCCATGCCGCCGAACCCGCCGAAGCTCGCGTTGGGATCGTCGTGCTCCTTGTCGACCAGGTACTGCGTCACGAACCACGCGACCGCGATCTGCTTGAGGCCCACCAGCTCCTTGGCCGCCGCCAGACGCTCGGCCGCCGGCCTGGTCGCCATCGCCGCATCGAGCACCACCGTGCTCTTGCCCTCGAGCAGGTACTCCTGCGCCGACAGGCTGAAGAAGTCGTCCGCCTTGCTCTCGTCCACGAAGATCGTGTCCTCGGGATCCTCGACGTCCTCGACCGGCACCTCGGCACAGCCCGTGGCCCCGATGGCCAGGCTCGCGACGACCGCGACGATGAGGCTGCTGCCGACCACGGTAGGCGTATCGATGCGCATGGCAGCAGGAACAGCAACCGCCATGCCCGGCGCCACCCCAGTCGCGACGCCCGCTTAGCGCGCGGTGGCTGATCGACCTGCCGGCAGGCGGCGTGGTACGACGGGGTCGTGAGGCCAGGTGTCCTCCTC
>DATLEB010000354.1:0-10988 GCA_035525615.1 Kofleriaceae bacterium
AATCGTCGGCCAGTGAAATCACACGGATGTTACCGAGTGAAGTGACCGAAACTGTACGTTCTCTGCGCAAGGGCCGGACCGACAGCGCGTCCCCCACCCGGGGGAACGAGGCCCCGGGTCGGCGTCACATCACCCCGATCGTCATCGAGGGGCGTCGGCAGACGCTGCGCGAGCCCGACCCCGACCGCGACGACTGATCAGCGGGCGCCGAGCTCGTAGAGGGCGGCGGCCGCGTCGACGCGGTTGCCGGCGTCGTCGTCCGCGAGGGCGCCCCAGAGGCCGGGCGTGATCACGCGGGCGGCGCGATGCGCCGTGATGACCGCGCGGCGGACCTCGGGCTCGGGCGCCGCCGCGAGCGCCTCGAGCGCCGCCACGCCGCGCGCATCTCCGAGGTGCGCGAGCTCGGCGGCCGCGCCGACCTTCTCGTGCGGCTCGGCCTTCTCCAGCGCCGCGGCGTAGAGGCCGATCGCGCGTGGCTTGTCTCCCATGTACGCGATCAGACGCGCCGCCGCGATCTGCACGCCGATCACCGGATCACCGGCGGCCTTGTCGGCGCGGGTCTTCGCCGCGTCGCGACCGAGCGCCACCTCCATGAGGTTCACGGCGCCGGCGCGGATCGTCCAGTCCTCCGCCGCGAGCGCGCGATCGACCGCGGCCACGCCGGCCTGCGGATCCTTCAGCGCGCGCGCCGCGTACGCCGCGACCATCGCGTCCTCGTGCGAGAGCAGCGGGCGCACGGCCGGCAGTCCACGCGACGCGACGAGCAGATCGACCGCCGCCAGCCGCACGCCGAGCGAGCCGTCCGAGAGCGCCGCCTCGGCCAGGGCGCCGAGATCGCCGCGGTTGCCACGGGTCAGCGCGCGCAGCGCCACCGCGCGCACGTCCGCGCTCTTGTCGGTCGCGAGCTCCGTCAACCGCTCGGTGTCGCGCGGATCGGCGAGCGCGGCGATCGCCATCGCGGCCGCCGCACGCACGCGCGCATCCGCGTCCACCGCCGCGAACCGCAGATCATCCGCCGCGTGCTTGCCGACCTTGCGGCCGATGCCCTCGACGGCGATCGCGCGCGCCGCCGGGTCGTCGCTCTTCAGCATGTCGGTCGCCACGTCCGGCGCCTGCGGGAACGCCCGCAGCACCGCGATCGACGCGGCCGCCGCGACGACGTCGTCGTCATCGCCCATCTGCTCGCCGACGTCGTGCGCGAACGTCTCGATCTCGAGCCGCTCGATGGCCTGGATGGCCTGCACCTGCACCTGCGCCGACGGGGAGGTCAGGCCCTGCCACAAGGTCGTCATCGCCATCGTGCGCAGCGCCGCGAGATCCTCCTCGGTGCGCCCCGAGCGCCACGCCTTGTAGCGCGCGACCGCGTCCTTCGCGTCGCCCATGCCGAGCGCCGCTCGGATGCGAATGCGCGTGAGCTGCGCGTCGCCCGGCGCCTTGCCGAGCTCCTCGTCGGCGGCGGTCGCGGCGCCGCGATAGTCGCCTTGATCGAGCAGCGTCTGGGCCCGCTTCACTCCGGCCGAGGGGCCGCACGACACGAGCACGAGAACGAGGAGGGAGAGCACGAGGGAACGCATGAAACCTCCAGGGATGCTGACACAGTGGCAGGGGCCGCGCTTGCGGTTACGCGGCCCCGAAGCGTGCCCCGGAAGCGTGCTAAGTGACGGCCATGGCGCGCGCCGTTTTGTTCGACCTCGACGGCACCCTCGTCGACAGCGAGCGGACGTACAGCGAGGCGCTCGCGCGCGCGTTGCGCACGGCACACCGGGTCGAGATCTCACAGGATGATCGCGACTACTGCGTCGGCCGGTCGTGGGTCGCGATCCACGAGCGCCTGGTCGGCCTCTACCCGGTGATCGCGTGGGACCGCGACCAGATGATCGCGGCGACCGCGGAGGCGAGCCGCCTCATCTTTGCGACCGAGGGCGTGTGCGAGCTGCCCGGTGCGCGCGCCGCGGTGGCGCGCTTCGGCGACCGGCCGCGTGGGCTCGTCACGGGGAGCTCGCGCGCCGAGGCCGGCCACATGCTCGGTTTGCTCGGGCTGGGCGACGCCTTCGCGGTCCGCCTGTGTGCCGAGGACGTACCGCGGAGCAAGCCCGCGCCCGACGGCTATCGCATGGCGTGCGAGCGGCTCGGGCTCGAGCCGCGCGACGTGCTCGTCGTCGAGGATTCGGCCGCAGGCGTGGCCGCGGGGCGCGCCGCCGGGTGCGCGGTCATCGCCGTGCGCGCCGGCAATTTCGCCCGGCACGACCAGACCGCGGCGCACCGGGTGATCGACACCCTCGACGAGCTGACACCGGAGCTGGCCCGGGCGGTGGCGCATGCCGCCGCGGCTGGGTAAGGTGCGCAGGATCTCTCGATGAAGCTGCCCGAACGCGTCACGGTGTACGAAGTCGGACCGCGCGACGGCCTCCAGAACGAGGCACGCAGCGTCCCGACCTCCGACAAGATCGCGTTCATCCACGCGCTCGAGGACAGCGGGCTCAAGTACATCGAGATCACGAGCTTCGTCTCGCCGCAGTGGATCCCGCAGCTCGCCGACAACGCAGAGGTCGCGCGCGGCGTGCGCCGCAAGGACGGCTGCGTGCTGACGGCGCTCGTGCCCAACCGGCGCGGCCTCGACGGGGCGATGGCGGCGGGCATGAAGGAGATCGCGGTCTTCCTGTCGGCCTCCGAGACGCACAACAAGAAGAACATCAACAAGACGATCGCCGAGACGCTGAAGGCGTTCGAGGAGGTCGTGCCGCCGGCGCTGGCCGCGGGCATGAAGGTGCGCGCGTACATCTCGACGGTGTTCGGCTGCCCGTACGAGGGCGACGTCGATCCCATGGCGACCGTGCGGCTCACCAAGGAGCTGCGGGCGATGGGCGTCTACCAGGTGTCGATCAGCGACACCATCGGCGTCGCCAATCCGTGGCAGGTCGAGAAGGTGCTCGAGCTCGTGCTCGCCGAGGCGCCGCTCGAGAGCGTCGCGGTGCACTTCCACGACACGCAGGGCACGGCGCTCGCCAACTGCGTGTCCGCGATGCAGCTCGGCGTGTCCACCATCGACGCGTCGGTGGGTGGCCTGGGCGGATGTCCGTACGCACCGGGTGCGTCGGGCAATCTCGCCACCGACGATCTCGTCGCGATGCTGCACTCGATGGGCATCCAGACCGGGATCGATCTCGACAAGCTTGTCGACGCGTCGCGCCTCGCGTCGACGTTCGTCGGCCACGACCTGCCGTCGAAGTATCTCAAGGCCCATCTCGGCAAGCAGGCGCGTGCGCGTCGTCGCGCCGAGCGCGGCGCCTGACCGACGAGCCGCGAGCTGCGCTATAAGCGCGGCATGTCCGAGCTGCCCGTCCTCGAGAAGTCCGACGGCGTCGCGTGGGTGACGCTCAACCGTCCCGCGGCCCGCAACGCGCTCTCGCTCGCCGTGAACCGCGAGCTGTCGCGCATCGCGCGCGAGCTCGGCGACGACGACGACGTGCGCGTGGTCGTGCTCACCGGCGCCGGCGACGCCGCGTTCTGCGCGGGCGCCGATCTGCGCGAGCGCAAGGGCGTGCCCGCGTCGGGCGCGAAGCCGTACATCGACGCGATCGGCGGCGCGATCAACGACTGGGCGCGCCTGTCCAAGCCGACGCTCTGCGCGATGAACGGCTCGGCGTACGGCGGGGGGCTCGAGCTGGCGCTCGCGTGTGATCTGCGGCTGTGCGTCGAGGGCGCCGAGATGGGGCTGACCGAGGTGCGGCTCGGCATCATGCCGGGCGCGGGCGGTACGCAGCGGCTGCCGCGCCTGATCGGTGTGGCGGCGGCGAAAGAGCTCATCCTCCTCGGACGGCGCGTGGGTGCGGCGCGGGCGAAGGAGCTCGGGCTCGTCGTCGACGTGGTGCCGGCGGGCGGTCTGCGCGCGGCGGTCGACGGCTTGCTCGCCGAGATGGCGGGCTGCGCGCCGAGGTCGCTGGTCATGGCGAAGGCCGCGATCGATCGCGGCGTCGATGTCGGGATCGACGAGGGGCTGCGCATCGAGCGCCAGTGTTACGACGTGACGCTGTTCTCGGCGGACCGCGACGAGGGGCTGGCGGCGTTCGCCGAGAAGCGGCCGCCGCGCTTCACGGGGCGCTGACTGGCCGATCCCTGCGCGACTGTCCCGCGGTTGCGCACGTCGTCGGCTCGGCCACATGTCCGTGGCCTGGAGCATGGGGGAGGCGGCATCGGGACAGACGTCCCCAGCGAGGTCGCGCCGGTAGACGCCCTCGGGGGCATGCCGGGTTAGGTCGAGCGTGGGGTCGCCGGGGCTGGCCCGCCCCATGCTTACGACAGTCGTCATGCCGGCGCTGGTTGACGAGGTCCTGGCGAAAGCCGGGTACGTGAGGCTCTCGAAGTACGGGCTGATGCTGACCCCGCAGGGGCACATCATCTCGTTGCAACCCCGCCTGCCGGATGAGGGATCCAGCGCCCGCATCGTCGGCTGGCTCGAGGGATGCGAGCCGAACGGTGCGCTCGCGCTACCCGACCAGTTCGTCAGTCCGCCCCGGCCGGTGGCGCCACCCGTGGCGTCTCCCGTCGCCACGCCGCGCCCCAGCGCACCCCCACCCGTGCCGGCGGCTGCGGCAAAGCCGAAGGCGGTGCCGGCCAAGTCACTCCCGGGCGTCGCGCCGATGTCCGCCGAGGACGACGAGGAGGCGCTCTGGGCCGCCGCGCTGTCTCGCGCCAAGGAGGCGGCCGACTCCGTGGCTCCGCCGGTCGCGGCTGCGGGTGCGGCTGCGCCTGCACCGATCGCGGTTCCGCCGCCCGCGCCTGCGCGGC
The DNA here is from genome assembly GCA_035525615.1 of Kofleriaceae bacterium. GTDB lineage: Bacteria > Myxococcota_A > Polyangia > Haliangiales > Haliangiaceae > UBA2376. Next base: position 4,789 of record DATLEB010000354.1, read on the forward strand.
CGGCGCCGAAGCTCGCGCTGGTCTCGCCCCCGTCGGTGAAGCCGAGCCTCGCCGACAACCTCGAGGACGCGGAGAGCGAGGACGACGGCGACGAGTGGGAGTGGCAGGTCGCCCTGGCGCGCGCCCGCGTGGCCGCCGAGGAAGCCGAGGCCGCGAAGGCGGTCGCTCCGCCTGCGCCGGCGCCGATCGCGGCGAAGCCTGCGCCTGCGCCGATCGCGGCGAAGCCTGCGCCCGTGCACATTCCGCCGAAGGTCGATCCGCTTCCGGCGAAGCCTGCGCCTGCCGCTGCGCCTGCCGCTGCGCTTGCGCCCGCGCGCGCGCACCGCGCGTCGGAGCCGCCGCGTCCGATGCGTGCGTCCAACACCACGGGCTGGAAGCCGCCCGTGCCGCCGACGCGCCGCCAGGCCGACGAGCCGGCCCGCACGCACGTCAACGATCAGACGTCGCCGCGTCCGAAGCTGCCGCTCGTCGCCGAGGCGACGGGCACCGACGTCCGCCGCATCGCGCGCGGCACCGAATCGCCGGCCGCCTTGGCGGAAACGCCGCCGCCGGTGAAGCCGTCGCAGTCGTCGCCGCGCCTCACGCTCGTGAGCGCCGAGCCGCGCCCGCTACCGTCACCGCCGATCGACGACGACACGCACGTCGATCTCGTGAAGGTGAAGGCCTCGGCGAAGCCGAGCACGGAAGGCAACACGCCGACGCCGACGCCGACGCCGACGCCCTCGCCGCTGCCGCGCCTCTCGGCCCGCCGCTAGCTGCGGATCGCGCGCGCGACGCGCCCGATCGTGAACGCGCGTGGTCGCGTCGATCGTGAACGCGCGTTTGCGCTAGTTTCCCTCAGCGCACGCGTAGAGCGCCGCGACCGTCGGCGCCGCCATCGTGCACTCCCACACCGGCCGCGGCCACTCGAGGCACGGCTCCAGCTGCTTCTCGACCATCTTGGCGCGGATGTCCGCGACCTGCGCCTCGGTCGGCACGTACTCGGCCGGCTTCGTCTTGCGCTGCTCCTCCATTCCGATCTGGAGCACGTGATCGATCATCTTCTCGCAGTCCGCGCGTGTGAGCGGCGCGCTCGCACTGGCCGAGCCGCTGCCATCCTCGCTGCCCGCGCCGGTACCCCCACCGCCGCCGCTGCTTCCGTCGCTACCGCCGCCACCGCCACCGCCACCGCCGCCGCCATCCGGTCCCTTCTTCGGCCCGCACGCTCCGAGCAGGACCACGATCGCGGCGACGCCGAACGCGCTTCTCATCTCTCGTTCGTACCGCGGCCGCACGCGCGGCGCCACGTGCTAGCGTGCCGGCCCCGTGTCGCTGTGGTTTGCGTTCGTGCTCGGCGTCGCGCAGGGCCTCACCGAGTTCCTGCCGATCTCCTCGACGGCACACCTGCGCATCCTGCCCGCGCTCCTCGGCCAGCACGACCCCGGCGCCGCGTACACCGCCGTGCTCCAGCTCGGCACGCTCGCCGCCGTCATCATCTACTTCGCGCGTGACCTCTTCATCGACATGCCGCGCGCGTTCTTCAAGGACCGCAAGACCCCGGGCGCACTCCTGCCGGTCTACCTCGTGGTCGCGACGCTGCCGATCGCGATCGCCGGCATCGCGCTCGAGGACTTCATCGTCGGCGACGCGCGCTCGCTCTGGGTCGTGAGCGGCGCGCTCATCGGCGTCGGCCTCCTCATGGCGCTCATCGACGCGCGCGCGAAGAACCTGCGCGCCGTGCACGAGATGCACCTCGTCGACGCGCTCCTCATCGGGTGCGCGCAGGCCATGGCGCTCGTCCCGGGCGTGTCGCGCTCGGGGGCCACGATCTGCTGCGCGCTCGTGCTCGGCCTGCGCCGCACCGAGGCCGCGCGCTTCTCCTTCTTGATGAGCATCCCCGCGGTCGCCGGCGCCGGCATCTTCAAGATGGACGACGCGATCGCCGAGCTCGGCGGCGACGCCGTCACGCCGCTCGTCGTCGGGACCTTGGTGTCGGGGCTGGTCGGCTACGCCTCGATCGCGTGGCTCATGAAGTTCCTGGGCTCGCGCCGCCTGGTCGGGTTCGCGGCATACCGAGTCGCGCTCGGTGTGCTCCTCGTCGCGCTGCTCGCGGCGGGGGCGCTGTCTCCCTTTGCAGGCGTGTGATGGGTCACGAACCCTGAACACGCGCGCCCGTGACACGTCGAAGCTGTTCGTCGAAAAGCGCGCCTCGAACCCGTCCGGGACATCGATCCCTGGTAACGTCGCACCGTCATGGAGGGGACACGACCCATGAATTCCTCTAAGCCCTGGGCCTACTTGCTTGGCATCGCGACGCTGGTCGCGGTGCTCGCCACGATGTTCTTGACCGCCGGGACTGCGCACGCGCAGGCCCACCCCCGCCTCGCGGGTGGCAAGTATCCGGTCAAGGTCGACTCCGCGCCGCCGGGCGCGACGGTCTACATCGATCGCAAGGAGCTCGGACCGGTCGGCGTCACGCCGTGGAACGCCAAGCTCAAGAATGGTGAGTACACCATCATCATCGAGCTCGAGGGCTATCAGCCGGCGCAGAAGACCATCAAGGTCGCGCGCACGCGCAAGCTGCAAGAGTCGTTCATCCCGCTCATCAAGAAGCTCGATCCGCCGCGCATCGACGTGCGCGCCGACGCCGACAAGAACATGTTCGGCGCCACCGTCTTCCTCGACGGTCAGAACCAGGGCACGGCGCCGGTCTTGCTGACGACCGACAGCGGCCGCCACCTGGTCGAGATCAAGAAGGACGGCTTCGAGACGTTCTCCACGTGGGTCGACGCCAAGGAGAACGAGAAGGTCACGCTGACGCCGTTCCTCAAGGAGCTGGCCAAGCCCAAGCTCGGCACGCTCGTCGTCGACGCCGATGTCCCCGACGCCAAGGTGCTCCTCGACGGCAACGAGGTCGCGGGCACGACGCCGGTGTTCATCACCGACGTGATCGAGGGTCTGCACGTCATCGAGGTCCGCAAGGAGCCTGCGGTGCCGTGGAAGCAGACCGTGCAGGTCATCGCGGGCGCGCAGGCCAAGGTGCGCGCCGAGCTGAAGGCGACGATCGGCGGGCAGGGCGGTGTCATCCGCGTGCTGTCCAACATTGCCGGCGCGAAGGTGTTCCTCGACGGTACTGACATGGGCGCGGTGCCCATCGACATCAAGGACGTGAAGACCGGCGAGCACGTGCTCGAGGTGAAGGCGCCCGGTTACCAGAACCGCGAGGAGCGCGTCACGATCAATGCCGGCCAGACCATGATCTTGAAGCTCGACCTCAACCCCGAGGCGGGCAAGGGCGACACCGGCACGCTCAAGGTCGTGTCCGCGGTGCCCGACGCGGACGTCTACATCGACGGCGCGGCGATCGGCAAGGTGCCGCAGGAGAAGGCGGTCGCGCGCGGCGAGCACTTCGTCGTCGTGAAGCTCGTCGGCTTCAAGAGCTTCGAGCAGAAGGTCCGCATCGAGCCGGGCCAGACGTTGACCGTGTCGGCGGAGCTGAAGGCTGTCGGGCGCGTGCGCATCATCAGTGACCCGGCGGGCGCCGAGGTCCTCATCAATGGCCTGCCGCAGGGCGTGACGCCGCTCGAGCTCAACGAGGTCGAGGTCGGCACGACGATCGTGCGCGTGGTGAAGGGCGGCTACCAGGTGTGGGAGCAGACGCTGGCGCTCGAGGGCGGCAAGACCGAGACGCTGAGCGCGAACCTGAAGCTCGAGGGCATGAGCGACGACGAGCTCCTCGCCGAGCAGCGCGGCCTGGCGTCGTTCGGCGCGCGCACGCTGCCGCGCGGTCGTTCGACCGTCGACTTCGGGCTGGGCTACCCGTACTTCCTCGAGACGCGCATCAACGTGGGCGCGGGCAAGATGAGCAACTTCGGCCTCGACGCCGGCGTGGGCGTGCGGTCGATGGGCTCGCGCTCGGAGATCGGCCTGGGCGTGCGCCTGATGCTCGTCGACAACGACCCGTTCTCGGCCGGCGTGTTCGGCGACCTGTGGTGGGGCTCACGCCTCATCGACGACAGCAAGCGCAACGGGTTGACCCTGAACGCGGGCGGCGTCGCGTCGCTGACGGCGTTCACGCGCGTGACGGTAAGCGGCCGCATGTACCTGAACATGTACAGCGACCGCCACTGCCCCGAGGTGAACAGCAGCGACGAGTTCGACGGCGATCCGATCGACACCTGCCAGTCCTACAAGGACGGCACGCTGTCCGCAGAGGACCGCGCGAACGTCGAGTCGCTCACCGGCTCGACCGGCTCCGACTTCTACGGCCGCGACACGGGCATCCGCCTCATGACCAGCGCGATCGCCGAGATCGCGGTGAAGCAGCGCTGGAACGTGTGGTTCGTGCTCGAGGGCGCGCCGTTCCAGAGCGAGCGTGCGCTCTACACGGACTACTTCTCGCGGCCGCTCTTCAAGAGCGACTTCGGCACCTACGGCCGCGTCGGCGCCACGTACAAGTTCTAGCGGGGCGCCGGCTTCCTCGCTCGCCGCTGGGAAGCCCCCGGGCGGTGCGTCTCCGAGCGCGAGCCCGGTCGGACGCGCCAGAGTCCCGGGTCTCGCGTCAGACGCCGGCGGACTTGCGGATCGACGAGGCGGTGGCGTCGTCGATCTGCAGCGCGATCTGGAGGCGGTCGAGGAACTGCTTCTCGGCGGCGGCGACCTCGTCGTCCATGGCGACGACGCCGAGGGCGGCGGCGAAGATGTTGGCGCGCTCGGTGGTGGGGATCTGGGAGACGTTGATGTCGTCGAGGTTCTTCTTGGTGGTGAGCCAGCCGTGTGCGGTCTTGCGCTCGTCGTCGGTGAGCTTGGCCATGTTGATCACGGCCTTCATGCCCGTCTCTTCGGCCTCGGTGATCTTGCCGTCGGCCCACGCGGCAGCGATCCAGACTTCGAGCGCCAGCAGGACCTGCGGATTCTGATCAGCCATGCGGGCATGATGCCACGCGAACGAGCACGATGGACGTGGGCGCGAGCGTGAAGTCCACGGGGGCATTCGACGCGCTGACGGGAGTATCGGTCACGGTCACGTCGACGCTCGTGAGGAAGGGCGCGTCGATGGTCGTGGTCGTGCCCGTCCAGCATCCCGGCGGGAGCTCGAGAGCGGCCGCGAGCGGTGTGGCGTCCGCGCTCGTACGACGATCGATGACGAGCGCGGCGAGCTCGGTGGCGGGGTCTCCGAGCTCGCCGGCGGTGCGAGTCGCGAGCACGACGATGTCGTCGTCGGCGTGCGGCGTCGCGATGGTGGCGTCGACGCGCGTGCCGAGGACGCCGCGGGCGAGCAGGCGCGAGGCTTCCCAGCCCGGCGTGTGCTGGTGCTCGGGGCCGAGGATGGCGGCGCTGGCCGCGAACGGTTCGGTCGGGTCGTCCTCGATGAGGATGTGACGCATCCGCAGCAGCCAGTCCTCCTCGATCGCGACACGCGTGAAGTCGGCGGTGATGATCGCCGCGAGCATGGAGTCGGCCTCGAACAGCGTGCCGAACTCGGTGACGGCGATGCGCTTGTCGGGAGCGAGCTCGCGCAGGCGGCGGCCCTCGGTCCGTGCGCGCTCGGCGAGCCGCACGCGATCGTCGGACGACGTGAACGCGTACGGATGCAGCACGAACGCATCGAAGCTGTCACCGGCGTCGGCGACGAGCCGCGGATTCCACGCGTCGCCGGTGGCGGTGTCGTGCTCGGCCACGACGGCGCCCACGTCCTCGTCGCCCGCGAACGACGTCATCGCCGCCGCGCCGATCGTGACGTCGGGATCCACCGCGCGCAGCGCCGCCGCCGTGCGCCGCACCTCCGCCGCGTACTCGGCGGCCGTGAGCGGGATGCGCGTGTCGCCCTCCCACCGCTCGTCCTGACGGAAGCGGCCCGCGCGCCCGCACGAGCTCGCCGGTCCGACGGTGAGCGACAGGTACGGCTCGTTCCCGATCTCGACCAGCGCCACCGGCACCGCCGCGCCATCGCGCCGCGCCGCCCAGCTCCCGGCCGTCGACCACTCCATGCCGCGCCGGTCGCGCCCGAGCGCCGCCGTCATCGCCGCGTCGCCGCTCACGTACGCGAGCATGGCCGCCGCCTCCTCCGGCGTCCCGTCATTGAGCGGCGTCACGAGATCCACGGCCGCGCCCGCGCGTCGCGCGACCGCCAGCATCTCGCCGAGCCCGTACGTCGTCGCGTCCGGCATCCCCGTGAACGCGTCGCACTGCGCCGCTCGCCCGCCCACCGCGCCGATCGT
>DATLEB010000356.1:0-39305 GCA_035525615.1 Kofleriaceae bacterium
GTAGCGGATCGTCAGCTGTCCGCCGGCGTAGATGACGCCGCGCTGCGCGCCGAGACGCGCAGCCCACGCAGTGACGCCCGGTCCCGGCAGATCCGTTGCGCCCGGCGCGGAGGAGGCCGCCGTCGTGCCCGGCGCCATCGAGGCACCGGACTCGGCGGGCGGCGACGCGGTGTCTGCATTCGCCTGGCTGTTGCGCGCGACCACGTCGGCCGGCGGCTTCACCGAGCAGCGATCGTCGATGCACGGAGGCGCGCAGCCGTGTGCAGCAACGCTCGCGATTGCCACGACCACACACGCCGCTGACCTCATGGAGGGAACCCTACCCCGCGTGGACCAATGGGCCAGGGACCTCGCGCACACCGATGAGCGATGTGCACCGGATCGTGGCGCGAGAGCTCGGGCCGCCGCTCGTGCGGCGAGCGGAGCTCCGTGTTGCGCGGACGTCCCGCGCCGGCGCGCCGCCCGCCCCACGTCGGGACCGGCTTGATGTCCAGCACGAGCTGCTCGCCAACGCTGGCCTTCACCCGCCTCCCCATTTGATTTCTGCTTATCATCCACGTTTCGCCGTTTCTCAACGAGAAACGTCGCGGCGCCCATCATTTCTTGTCGACGCGAAACGAGATCGAGAGGTGCGGCGCGGCCGCGCGTTCGTACATGTCGCGCGCGGCCTCGGCGCACGCACGCGCGAGTTGATCGAGAAGGACTTCATCGCCGCCGGCGAGCGCGCGCACCTTCTTGCGCGTGATGTGCTGCAGTCGCTCGCTCGTCTCGTACGTCGGCCACGGCTGTCTCGGCATGAGCCGGCGCAGGCGCTCGCCCCACGCCATCCCGATCACGCGCGCCTGCCCCGAGTGCCACTGGAACCGGCGATCGCGGCAGCGCGGACAGAGCGGCGGTCGATCAGCACACGCGGAGCACTCCATCGCCACAGGATACCCGGGAGCACCGACGCCACCCGCGATCGGGCGACGGTCCCACGTTGCAACGGCGCACCGAGACGGTCGAATCCGGCGAACGAACGAACGACGGGCCGAGGGGGACTTGACGCCGCTGCTAGCCTGCCCGGCCATGTCGCGGCGCAAGCGATACACGCGCAACCTCGGGCGGATTTTGCCTACGCCGCTCCCCGTACGCGCGACGACCGAGTGGGTGCGGTTCGAGCACGAGGCCGAGCCGTGGGGAGTGTTCAGTTATCTCGATCATGCGAAACGCGCGAAGCCGGAGCTCTCGCGCGAGATCAACGTCGAGCTGGAGTGGTTCAACAGGATGCTCGATGCACCGGATCACGGGATCGACCTCGAGCGGTTCTGGTTCAAGGCCGAAGCCTGGTGGTACATCCACCACGCTCGCGAGCTCACCACGTTGGTGCGTCGCGCGGGCATCCCCATCGTCGAGCGGCGCATCGCGCGCCTGCCCGGCATCGTGCGCTGGCAGGACCGGGACCAGGTCGCGGTCGTCACGTTCCGCGACACACCACGCGTCGCGAAGACGCTTTGACGCAGTCACGGCGGGGACGCTCCGCCGACCGCAGGCGGCGCCTCGGCCTCCGCGGGTCGCAGCGACGGATCGTCCTGGCGGCGCGACAGCGCGAACAGCGCGGACTCGTGCGCGATGTTGCCGGTCGCGCTGATGAAGACGGCGCGCGCGGCGACATCGCGCCGGCGGCGGTCGTGCTCGTGCAACAAGTTCACGGCGAGATTCGTCGCCAGCGACAGGCGGTAGATGTCCGTGTGGTTCAGCTCGTCGCCCGGGTTGGCCCGCAGATACGCGCGCGACTCGTCGAGGCACGCGGTCGAGATCGCGCGCAGCTCCTCGACGGGGACCTCGACGATCGGAAGCGGCTGATACGCCGGCCCGGCGTTCTCGACCGCCGGAGCCGGCCGCGCCGCCCCCATGACGGGCAAGCGCGCGAGCAACGGCGCGACGCGACACGCGGCGGCGAGCGCCGCCATCGTCCCCGGAGGCGGAGACTGGAGATCGGCCGCGACCGCCGCGTGCACGGCCCGGCTCGCCACGACGAGCCGATCGAACAGCGGTCGCAGCTCGGCCGCGATCGAATCCGCCGACGCCCCGGGCTTCGACCACGCCGCCTGCAGCTCGAACAGCCGCGCGCCGTCGACGCGCGCCACCGCGATCCACCCGCGCGTGCGCAGCGAAAGCGCGTCTTCCGCGCCACTCAGCTGCGAATCGAGCGCCGCGAGCTCCTGCGCCATGCGCTCCGCCGTCAGCCACATGGGCGCGGTCCAGGCGATCGAGCCCATCACGCCCGGCCACGTCAGTCGCATCGACTGCAGGGTCGCGTCGAGGTCGTCGAGCACGACGGCGATCTGCGCCGCCCGTGCCCCGCGCGCATCCCGAGCATCGGTGGGCGCGAGTTGCACGGTCGGCGCCGTGACTGCGGGCGCGGGCTCGCCGCCACCGGATCGCGCCACCTCGGGACCTTTCCGAGGCATCGGTGGCCCCTTTCCCGTCCCGCCGACCACGAAGTACAGCGTCCCGACCGCGCCGGCGAACGCCAGCATCACGAGCGCGGCCCAGCGGATCGCCGCACCGCGCCGCGGCCGTCGACGAGGCGGCGGCGGTTCGCGCGCCGCCATCTCGCGGGCGACCTTGTCGACCTGCTCGAAGCCCACGCTCCGAGGGTACCGCAGCGACACCGTCGCCGTGGCCTGCATCACGCGTCACGACGCACGTGACGAACCCACGGGGCCGGAGCACACTGATGTCATGGGTGCGTTCCGTCGCTGCCCGGGCTGTGAAGAGCAAGCGATCACGCAGTGCGCCCGCTGCGAGGCGCCGCTCTGCCGCCGGCATCAGCCGCGCAGCGGCAAGCGCTGCCGCATCTGCGAGCGCGATTATCAAGAGGAGGCGCTCACACGCAATCGCATGAAGGCCGTGCTCGGGCTCCCGCCGGCCGCGCTCGCGACCGCCATCGTCTTCGCGATCCTCTTCCCGGTCGGAGCCGGTCTCGCCGGTGCCATCGCCGTCGCCGCGGCCGCCGCGACGGCCGGCAGCAGCACCGCCGCCGTCGTGTTCCGCGCCGTCGATCGCAGCGCCCGCGCGCAGTTCCTCCGCGAGCACGGGTTGCCCCTGCCCGTCGCGCGCGTCGTGCGCTTGCTTCCGCGCGGCTGACGCGAGCGCAGTCGGTCGTTGACACGCGGCCGGCGGGGGCCGATGGTCGGCCCGTGTGGATGCCGGAGCGCCTCAAGGTATGGCAGATCCTCTTCCTGCTGTTCCCTCTCCTCGCCTACCTGGCGTACTCGAGCTACGTGGATTTCACGCACCTCGAGGAGGAAGGCGGCGTCCTCTACGTCGGCAAGACCACCAAGCTGCTCTACCAGCTCGGCGGTAAGTGGGCCGTCGTCGGCTTCCCGATCGCGGTCGCCGGCTTCTGGGGCTACGCCCTCTACAGGACGCTGACGCTGTCCAAGAAGGCCGACGCGCTCCGCGATCACGCCGAGCAGCAGGAAGACATCACGCGCAACACGAAGGACGCCGTCATCAGCCAGCGCCCGCGCGCCGTCTCGCAGCCGCCGCGCGCCGTCTCGCAGCCGCCCCGCCCGCGCACCGCGAGCAATCCGCCGCCGGCCTCCATCCGTCCGCCGATGACGCGCGCGCCGTCGGGCCCGATCACGCCGCTCGCCGCCGCCGCGCCGCCCGCGCCGTCGCGCGCCGACGACGTCCCGCCCGATCCGTCCGGACCGAAGTTCCTGCGCTGACGGACAGGCCGGACCCGCCTCGCGCTCAGGCGGAACCGGCTGCCAGCGCCTCGCGGACTTCGCTGACGATCATCTCGGCGAGCCGGGCGAGCTGCTCGTCTCCCTCGGCCGCGGTCGCCGCGGCGGGCGCGCCGGCGTACGCGCGCTCCATGCCCATCGCCGCGAACGTGTTGACGCCGGCCTTCAGCTTCTCCGACAGCGAGATCGGAACCTCCGGCAACGCAGCGCGCGCGGCTTCGTCGACGAGCGCGGGTGCGGCGGCCTGCACGATCGAGGTCTCGTAGCGGCCGGCGTGGCACGCACCGCTCTTGAACTCGGCGGAGAGCGTCCGCGCCCAGCGGCGCGTCAGCGGACACGCCACCGACGCCCGCGACGTCTGCGTGATCGCCGCGCGCACGGCCGCATCGTGCTCGGGCTCGAGGTGGTTGTTGACCAGGCAGACGTGCGCGATCCCCTGCGCGAGCAGACCGTCGACGACCGCGCTCAGGTACGCCGTCAGCACGGCCGCCGGCACGCTCACCGCGCCGGGGAACCCGGTCGCGCACTCCGTGACACCGTACGGCACGGCCGGCGCCACCAGCGCGGTCACGCCGGCTCCGTCGAGCATCGCGACCGCGCGCGCGCACGCCGCGTCACTGATGATCACATCGGTCGCGAGCGGGAGGTGCGGACCGTGCGGCTCGGTCGAGCCGACCGGCACGAGCGCCACCACGGGCCGACCCGCCGCGACTAGCGTCGCCAGCGCGGGGCTCGTGAGGTCCGCGAGCCGCGTCACGACAGCTCGCCCGCGGCTTCCTTCACCGCCAGCGCCTTCTTGTCGACCTTGCCGCGGTCGTTGCGCGGCAGCTCGTCGACGAACACGACCCAGCGCGGGTACTTGTGCTTCGACAGCTTCCCGCGCACGTGGTCCTGCAGCTCCTTCGCGAGCGCGGCGCGGCCCGCGGCATCCGCGACTCTCGCGCGCGCCTCGGGTCGCACGACCACCACGGCCTTCGGCTTGGTGAGCCCCTGCTCCTGCGCGCCGATCACCGCCGCGCCGCTCACCGCGGCGTGCGTGCACAGGCACTCCTCGACCTCGAGCGGCGCCACGAAGATGCCGCCCACCTTCAGCAGATCGTCCGCGCGCCCGCTGAACCACAGGTAGCCGCGCTCGTCGATGCGGAACAGGTCGCCGGTGCGACACCAGTGGCCGTGGAACGTCTTCCAGCTCTTCTCGCGATCCTGGTAGTAGCCCTGCGAGACCGAGTCGCCCTTCACCCAGAGCACACCGATCTCGCCGACCGGCACCGGCGACGCACCCGCGCCGCTGGCTTCCTCGGGCAGCACCGCGAGCTCGTAGCCCGCGACGGCGCGTCCGAGCGATCCGGGCAGCACGTCGCCCGGCCGGTTGGTGCAGTAGATGTGGAACATCTCCGCCGAGCCGATGCCGTCGTACACGGCGCCGCCGAAGCGCGCCAGGAACCGCTCGAGCAAGGCCGGCGGCAGGGCCTCGCCCGCCGAAAGATGGAACCGCACGCACGACAGATCCAGCCCCGCCCCGCCCTTCGCGCGCAGCTCGTCGTCGTGATCGAGCAGCTTGGCCAGCATGGTGGGCACGTTGGTGACGATCGTCGGCCGGTAGCGCGTGATCGCGCCGGCCAGGCTTTCCGGCGTCGGCCGCTCCGGGAACAGACACACCGTCGCGCCGACCGCGAACGGGAACCACAGGTTCGTGCCCGTCGCGTACCCGAAGAAGAGGCGCGGCACGCTCACCGTCACGTCGTCGGGGCCGTAGCCCATCGTCGCCTTCGCGTAGACCTCGGTGTTGAACGCGAAGTCGCGGTGACAGTGCATCGCCGCCTTGGGCGTGCCCGTCGAGCCCGACGTGAACAGCCAGATCGCCCAGTCGTCGCGATGCGTGCGCGGAAAGCTGCGCGACGACGCGTCGCCCTTCACGACCGCGCGATCGAGCGACTCCCACCACCACGCATTTCCCGCGAGCGCGGGTCCGGCTTCGGCGGTCACCTCGGGGTCGTCGTCGGTCCCCGCGTCCGGCACGAGCAAGATCTTCGCGAGCCGCGTGCCATCCGCCAGCTGCGCCACGACCGCATCGGCCACCGCCGGCGTCGTGATCAGCACCTTGGCGCCGACGTACTCGACGACCCGCGCGAGGTCCGCCGCGGGCGCGATGGGATTGCCCATCGTGACCACGCCGCCGGCCGTCAGCGTCGCGAAGATGGCCCACGCGAACGGCGGGATGTCGGGCAGCACGATGTACACGCGTTCGCCCGGACCGACGCCGTACTCGGCCAGCGATCGCGCCAGCGCGTAGCTGCGGTGCGCCACGTCGGCGTACGTCCACGACCGGTCGCCCATGCGGATCGCGGGATGGCCGCCCCGCCCTTCCTTCAGGCGGTCGTACAGCCAGTAGTCGGCGAGGTTGAAGTCGTCCGGAAAGCGGACAGTACCCGTGTCGCTCATGACGCTCGTCACGTTCCGGCTCCCTGTGCGATCGCTCGTCCGATGATGGTGCGCTGGATCTCGCTCGTGCCCTCGTAGATGCGCAGCGGGCGGATCGCGCGGTACAGGTGCTCGACGACGGCGCCGCGCATCACGCCGCGCCCGCCCAGGAGCTGCACGGCGCGATCGATCACGTCCTGCGCCGCCTCGGTCGCGTAGAGCTTCGCCATCGACACCTCCACCGTCGTGCGCGGTGCGCCGGTGTCCTTGAGGTACGCGGCGCGCAGCGCGAGCAGGCGCGCGGCGTCGATCTGCACCGCCATGTCCGCGAGGTGCGCCTGTACCAGCGGCTGCTCGGCGAGCGGCTTGCCGAATTGCACGCGCGCGCCGACGTGCGCGACCGCCTCGGCCAGCGCCCGCCGCGCCATGCCGACCGCCGCCGCCGCCACCGACACGCGGAACGTGTCGAGCGTACCGAGCGCGAGCCGCAGCCCCTGGCCGCGCTCGCCGATCATCGCGTCGCCGCCCACGCGCGCGCCGTCGAGCACGAGCCGGCCCAGCGGATGCGCGGCCATCGGCTCCTGCGGGATGACGGTGACGCCGGGCGCGTCGAGCGGCACCCAGAACGCCGTGATGCCCTTCTTGCCGGCCGACGGGTCGACGGTCGCGAACACGGTCGCGTGCGTCGCCACGCCGAGGTTCGAGATGAACATCTTCTCGCCGGAGAGCGACCAGCCGTCACCGCCCCCGGGCGCCGCGGTGGCGCGCGTCGCGATCGCCGCGACGTCGCTGCCCGCCTCGGGCTCGGTCAGCGCGAACGCCGCGACGAGCTCGCCGGCGGCGAGCTGCGGCAGGACGGCGCGCTGCGCCTTCGAACCGGCCGTGCCGATCGCGAACGAGCCCAGCCCTTGCACCGCGAAGATGGAATCGGCGCGCGCCGACACCCAGCCGAGCAGCTCGCGCGTCAGACACAGCGCCAGCGACGAGGGCGGACCGTCGCCCGGCACCGCGAGCCGCAAGAGGCCGTGCCTGGCCAGCGCCGCCACCGCCGCGCGATCGCGTGCGTGCTCGTCGGCCGCGTCCTCCGCCGCCGCGACGTCCTCGGCCGCACCGCGCAGCTGCTCGGCGAGCGCGCCGTGCTCCGCCCCGAAGAACCAGCCCAGGTCGTCGACGGAGAGCGGGATCACACGGCTCACTCCGGCGCTCACTCCGGGGCTCACTCCGGCGCTCCGGCGAACTTCGGCGGCCGCTTCTCCTTGAACGCCGCGTGCGCCTCGGCGAAGTCGCCGTGCTGCATGCACAGCGCCTGCGCCTGCGCCTCGGCCTCGATCGCCTCGCCGAGGTTCATGCACGCCTCGCTCTCGAGCATCTGCTTCGTCATCGCGTGCGCGAACGCCGGCCCGTCGGCCAGCCGCGTCGCCCACTCCGCCGCCATCGCGCGCGCCGCGTCGCCATCGGCGACGACGCGATTCACGAACCCGATCGCCAGCGCGCGCTCGGCGTCGAAGATGTCCCCGAAGAACAGGATCTCGGACGCGTGCGCCAGCCCGACCAGCCGCGGCAGCAAGTACGTCGCGCCCATGTCGGCGCCACACAGCCCGACCTTCGGGAAGATGAAGCCGAACTTCGAGCCCGTCGCCGCGATGCGCAGATCGCACGCCGCCGCGATCACCGCGCCGGCACCGACACACGCACCGTGGATCGCCGCGATGACCGGCCGCTTGCAGCGACGGATCGCCGCGATCAAGCGCCCCGTCGCGCGCGTGAACGCGAGCAGCTCCGGCGTCGACTTGCCGAGCAGGTGGTGGATGATGTCGTCCTGATCGCCGCCGGAGCAGAAGCCCTTGCCGGCGCCCGTGATGACGATCGCGCGCACGACGTCATGGCGATCGAGATCCTCGAACACCTCGGCGAGCTCGCGGTAGATCTCGAAGGTCAGCGCGTTCAGGCGCTGCGGACGGTCGAGCGTGATGGTGGCGACGCCGCGAACCAGGTCCAGCCGGAACGAGCGCGGTGCGGGCAGCTCGGACATGTCGCGGGTTTATCACGGCTGGGACTGGGCCCCCGCGCTGGGGAACCCCTCCCCAGGCAACTCGACCTTCCGGCGGGAAGCGCGCGAAATCACGGGCACCCTGCGAAGCCTCCCGGGATCGGGCGCCGGCCCGCCCCTTGCTCTTCTGTCCACCGTGTCGACGCCGGCCCCCCTCACCACCTCACCCTCCTCGACGTTCGCCGAACGGTTCTGGGCGCTCGCTCCCGGTCCCGAGCGCGTGGACGTCCCCGAACCGCTGCACACGATCGTGATCGTGCGGCACTTCCTGGCCGTGCTGGACGAGCTGCAGAAAGGGTCGCGCAAGACGGTGCCGGCGCTCGGCGCGATGCTGCGCGCCGCCGAGGTCGACGGCTGCGTCTCGTACGCCTCGCCGGAGCAACTGAACGGCGAGCCGCTCGACACGCGCTCGGTCGTGTTCTCGCTCGGCGTCGTGCTCTTCGAGCGCCTCGCGGGGCGTCACCCGTTCGGCGCCGAGAACAACCGGCCGCGCCGCATCACGCGCATCCAGCGCGGCGAGATGGGCTCGGGGGTGAACAGCTTCCCGACCATCGCCGGCAGCGTGCGCTCGGTGCTGGTGCGCGCGATGAACCCGTTCCCCGAGGAGCGCTGGCCCGATCTGCGTCCGATGCGCGAGCTGCTCGCCCAGTTCCTGACGAGCGATGCGCCGCCGCCCCGTCTACCCGGCACGTCGACGGGCACGTCGGCCGAGGCGGCCGAGCTGCAGCCCGAGTCGACGCGCGTGGTGCGGCGCGCGACCGACTTCGGCCGCGAGCTGATGGACGTGGTCGCCAAGCACGACCGCGGCGAGTCGACGCCGCGCCCGCTACGTCCGCCGACGTGGTCGGGCGATCAGGAGCACCCACGCTCGAAGCGCCCGACGCCGCCGCCGCCCACGCCGAAGCACGGTGTCACGGTGCTCAAGCCGCCGGCGCCCAAGCGGCTCGTGCCGGCGCTCGACGAGACCTCGACGTCGGACAGCGCGATCACGCGCATCGATCCGGCGCGCATCGATCCGCTGGGCGCGACCCTGCGCGTGCCGATGCCGTCGATCGCCGCCGCGGCGGCGAATGACGAGGAGGACAGCCAGGCGTCGATCACGGCGCCGCTGTCGTCGACCGAGATCATCGCCGAGACCAAGGCGGCCGCGCCGACCATCACGGCCACGGTACGGCCGCTGTCGGAGCCGGTGCCCGACCTGCGGGTCGCCTCGCGCTCGAAGACGTTGCTGGTCGCGCTGGCGAGCGCGGTGATCGGCGCGGGCGCCGCCACCGTCGCGGTCATGGCGCTGCGCAAGGACGCGCCCAAGCTCGCGCCGACCGAGCCCGCGACCGCGACCACCGTCGAGCCGGTCGCCGCGCCGGTGCACGAGGCGGAAGCCGCGCCCACCCCCGTTCCCGCAGCAGCCGCATCTCCGGAACCCGCAGCAGCCGCTTCTCCGGAACGCGCGACTGCCGTCTCCCCCACGCCGACCCCGCCAGCTCCGCCCCCCGAGGCCGGAGGCCCTCTTCCCGAGGCCGGAGCTCTGAGGCCCGAGGCCTCGGCCGTGCCGGCGGAGTCCGCCGACGACGCAGCCGCCCGCGTGCAGGCGGCGATCGCGCCGTGTTTCGCGGCGGGATCGACGACGGCGCGCGTGCTCGGCGTCTCCGTCGTTGCACGCGGCGCCGGCGCCAAGGCGTACCTCGGAGCCGGGGAGATGACGTCGCACGAGCGCAACTGCGTCGTGAACGCCGTCAAGCCGCTCGGCGGCATGCCGGTCGAGTCGACCTTCCGCATCCACGTCGACGCCAGCGGCGTCGCCGTCACGCTGCGGAAGTAACCCGCCCGCTCAGCGGCGGAACTTGTTCGCCGCCGCCCGCATCGCCGGCGACAGCGCCGGGCCCATCGAGGGCTTCGCCGACGCCATCACCATGCCGGTGAACGAGGCGTTGGTGATCTGCGTGTCGCAACCGTCGCCGACGGGCGTGGTGACGTTGGTGTCCGCGTTGATCGTGACGTGGGTGAACGTCACGTTCGACAGCGACACCGTCAGCGTCTCGCCGACCGCGTCACCGACGGCGCCGACCGTCACGCTACCGCCGGTGGCGAAGTAGTCGTCGTCGCTGCCCGTGGTCGTCGCGTTGGTCGCGATGCGCGCGCACACGCCGCACGTCGCGAAGCTGGTCTGCGCGCCCGTCAGGTTGTACGTGGCCGGGACCACCGGCGTGGGGGCCGCCTCGGTGCCGAACGGCTCGTAGCCCGTGTAGAACTGGAGCACGAGCAGGTCGGTCGGCTCGGCCGCCTCGAGGGCGCCCTGGACCGTGATCGTGTACTCGGCCGCGTTCTGCGGGTTGGCCTCGAAGAACGCCGCGCCCTGGAGCATGCCGGCGTCGTTGAAGTTCGTGGACGAGATGGTGCACGCGGCCTGGGAGTCGCCGCCGCCCGTGGCATCGATCACGGCCGGGCCGTCGTCACCGCCGCCGCAGGCGACGAGCGTGGCCGGAAGAAGGAACAGACTGAGCTTGCGCATCTGCGCAACCTACTCGACCGAGCAACAACAATTGAAGAGTGATTTGCCCAAAATTGCCTGACGCGGTTGTCGACCTGAGGTCACACCGCGACCAGGCCCGCGTCACAGGAACGCATACCCCTGGATCTCAACGACTGCGCGCGGTTCGACGAGCGCGCTCACCGCGACCAGCGCCATCGCCGGGAAATGTTTGCCCAGGAGCGCGCGATACGCGGCGCCGACCGCCTTGTGATCACGGCGATACGCCTCGATGTCCGTCACGTAGATCGTGAGCGACGCGAGATTCTCTGGCTTGCCGCCGGCGGCGCGCACGACCTCGACGACGTTCTCGAGCGCCTTGCCGAACTGTCCTGCGAGATCTGCGTGCTTCCACGAGCCATCCGGCTCCCAGCCGATCTGACCGGCGACGAATAACACGCGGCCCTCGCCCACCATGCCGTTGGCGTAGCCGCGCGGCTGCGGCCACCCCGGGACCACGACCGTCTCCGGCCCGCGGCCCGCCGTCACTTCAGCACCTGCCCGCCGTCGATCACGATGGACTGGCCGTGGATGCCGCGCGCGCCCTCGGTGCACAGCATCGCGACGGCCGCCGCGACTTCTTCGGGCTCCACGAGCCGGCGCTGCGGGCTCATGCTCTCGAGCGCGCCGCGCGCCTCCGCGGGCGTGCGGCCGGTGCGCGCCGCGATCCGCGCGATGGCCTCGTCGGCCATGCGCGTCGCGACCCAGCCCGGGCACACCGCGTTGATGGTGATGCCGGTGCGACCGAGGTCGATGGCGAGCGCGCGCGTCATGCCGACGGCCGCGTGCTTCGCGGCGCAGTACGCGGACGTGTACTGGTAGCCGTTGAGACCGGCGTTCGACGCGATCGTGATCACGCGGCCCCAGCCCTGCTCGATCATCGCCGGCACGAAGGCGCGCGTCAGCCGGAACGGCGCGGTCGCGTTCAGCTCCATGATGCGATCCCACATTCCGTCGTCGGTCTTGGCCAGCGGCGCGCTCTCGGCGATGCCGGCGTTGTTGACCAGGATGTCGACGCGGCCGATCGCCTTGACCGACGCGATCATCGCGTCGGTGCTCGCGCGATCCGAGAGGTCGCACGTCAGCGCGTGACCGTGCGTCGCCTCGGCGGTGCGGTCGAGGTCCTCGCGCGTGCGTCCGGTGACGATGATCTTGGCGCCGTCGCGCGCCAGCCGCAGCGCGACGGCGAGGCCGATGCCGCGCCCACCGCCGGTGACGAGCGCCAGCTTCCCGTTGAGCTCCATGCACCGTGTGTAACGCGCCGGCCTCCACATGAGCAACCTGCGTGCGGCGCGCCGCTGCTAGGCTCGACGACATGAGCGAGCTGTCCACCCTCGACGCGACCGCCCAGGCCGAGCTCGTACGCACCGGCGCCGCGACACCGCTCGAGCTGGTCGAAGCCGCCATCTCCCGCATCGAGCGGCACGACACCGAGCTCAACGCCGTCATCGTGCGCCTCTTCGACAGCGCGCGCGCCACGGCGATGAGCCCGCTCCGCGACGACGCGCCGTTCCGCGGCGTGCCCATCCTCGTGAAGGATCTGCTCGCGACCGTCGCGGGCGCGCCCTACGCGGGCGGCCTGCGCCTCCTCAAGCACGCGAGCTTTCGCGCGCCGCACGACTCGTACCTGGTGGCGCGCCTGCGCAGCGCCGGGTTCGTGATCACGGGCAAGACCAATTGCAGCGAGCTCGGCATCGTGCCGACCACCGAGCCGGTGGCGTGGGGCCCGACGCGCAATCCGTGGAACGCGGGCCACTCCACCGGCGGCTCGAGCGGCGGCTCGGCGGCCGCGGTCGCGGCCGGGCTCGTCCCGATCGCCCATGCCAACGACGGCGGCGGGTCGATCCGCATCCCCGCCTCGTGCTGCGGCCTGGTCGGCCTGAAGCCGAGCCGCGGGCGCGCGTCGCTCGGCCCCGATCACGGCGACGTGATGGGCGGCCTCGTCAACGAGGGCGTGGTCGCGCGCTCCGTCCGCGACGCCGCCGCGCTCCTCGATCTCCTCGCCGGCGCCGAGCCGGGCGATCCGTACGCCGCGCCGCCGCCGGTGCGCCCGTTCGCGGCGGAGGTGGGTGCGCCGGTCGGCCCGCTGCGCGTCGGGTTCGCGACGCGCTACCTGACGCCGACAGGTCACCTCACGACGATCCATCCCGAGTGCGCCGCCGCCGTGCACGCGACCGCCAAGATCCTCGCCGACCTCGGCCACACCGTCGACGAGGTCGAGCTACCTGCGCTCCACAAGCCGGAGTACGTCGCGCGTTTCCTCGCCGTGTGGTCGGCCGGTGTCGCCGCCGATCTCGACGCGCTCGAGCCGCTCGTGCGCCGCAAGCTCACCGCCGACGACGTCGAGCCGCTGACCTGGGCGCTCTACCAGATGGGCCGCTCGGTCACTGCGCCGGCGTACCTCGCCGCGTGGACCTGGCTCCAGCGCACGGCGCGCGAGATCGCCGCGGGCTGGAACCAGATGGACGTGTGGCTCACCACCACGATCACGCAGCCACCGCCGCCGCTCGGCTTCTACGACAGCTCGCCGCAGAATCCCCTCGAGGGGATCTTCAAGGCGGCCGGCATCGTGCCGTTCACCGCGCCGTTCAACGTCACCGGCCAGCCGGCCATCTCGCTGCCCGTGCACGTCGCCGAGGGCAACCTGCCCGTCGGAATCCAGCTCGTCGGCGCCTACGGTCGCGAAGATCTTCTCCTCCGCGTCGCCGCGCAGCTCGAGGCCGCGCGCCCGTTCGCACACCGCGCGACCCGCGCCTAGCCCGCCCGGCTGGGCTCGATCAGAACGCCGGCTGCCACACGGGCCCGCCGCCCTCGGCCCACGTCGTCGCGCACGCCGTGATCATGCCGAACAGGCGGAGCGCGTTGTCGTCGCCCGCCGTCAGCGCGAACTTGGCGAGCCGTCCGCCGCGCTGGCGCATCCGCTCGCGGGCACACGCGCGGGTGACGCCGACCTCGGCGAGCAGCGCGGCGAGCGGACCGCGCACCCAGCGCCCGTACACGCGCGAGCGCACGGTGTGGATCAGCGCGGCCGTGCCGCCACCCAGAAACAGGCCCGCCCCCGGGCCGAGGAGCACGGAGCCGACCACGGTCCCGCCCACGAAGCTGCCGACCATGCCGGTCGTCACCAGGAGCGACGCCGTGCCGCCGCGCAGCTTGCTCAGCCGCGCGTCGAGCTGCTCGGCGATCTCGGGCGGCAGCATCACGTACTCGCGCCGCGCCGGCGCGATGTCGTCGACGAGCATCACGGTGAGCGCCTGCGACAGGTCGTAGCAGCGCATCACCAGCGTATCGAGCGCCGCGAGGTACGTCTCGGGATCGTCGATCGCCTCGCGCCGCAGCGCTGCGCCGATCTGCACGCGCTGCTCGAGCGAGCCGTACGGCGCCACCGCGATCAGCTCGTAGAGAAACGGCGGCAACACCGGGGAGTACACGAACCGGTACTCGCGCGCCGCCGCGATCGTGAGCTGCGTGCGGTTGAGCGCGCGCTTCACCGCCGGCGTGTCGGGCCAGCGCTCGACGCGCGCCAGCACCGCGGCCGCCTCGTCGCTGCGCCACGCCAGCGCCGCGATCGCGCGCAGGACGGCGATCGCCACGTCGGGGTTGACCGTCGCCGCCAGGAGCCGTCCCGGCTCGCCGACCACCTGCAACGCCGCTCCCGGATCACGCTCGGCGAGCGCGACGGCGTCGTCGAACCAGCCGGCCGGGACCAGGTCGGTCATGACGAATCACTAGCATGCCCGCCCTGTCGCGCGTTCATCTCGACGCAGTGCACCAAAAATGGGCTTCATCTGTTAAGAAGGAGGAGATGTCGACACCAGCCCATCCCAAGCAGGCCCTGTTCGAGGGCGAGCGCCCCTTCCCCATCATCCCGGCGTGCGAGCACTTTGCTGGCAGCGAGAAGCTGATCGGCAAGGCGTTCGAGCTGCAGCAGAAGCTGGGGCCGATCTTCGACATCACGATGGACTGCGAGGACGGCGCGCCCACGGGCCGCGAGCGCGAGCACGCGGAGATGATCGTCGCGCAGCAGACCAGCGCCGCCAACGTGCACGGCATGGCGGGCGTGCGCATCCACGATCCGGCGCACGCGCTGTGGCGCCAGGACATCGACATCATCGTGCGCGGCGCCGGGCAGCGCCTCGCGTACATCACGATCCCGAAGCCGACGAAGGCGTCGCAGGTGCAGTCGGTGATCGAGCACGTGCAGTCGACCGCGCGCGGCGCCGGCATCACCCGCGAGATTCCGATCCACGTGCTCATCGAGACGCACGGCGCGCTGCGCGACGTGTTCCAGATCGCCGCGATGCCGTGGGTGCAGGTCCTCGACTTCGGGCTCATGGACTTCGTGAGCGGCCACCACGGCGCCATCCCGTCGACGGCGATGAAGAGCCCGGGGCAGTTCGATCACGCGCTCGTGCGCCGCGCCAAGGTCGAGGTCGTCGCCGCCGCGCTCGGTGCCGGCGTCGTGCCCGCGCACAACGTCACGCTCGATCTCAAGAACGTCGACCAGACGTACGCCGACGCGCGCCGCGCTCGCACCGAGCTCGGCTTCCTGCGCATGTGGTCGATCTATCCGGCGCAGGTCGAGCCCATCGTGAAGGCGATGACGCCCGACTTCACCGAGGTCGAGCGCGCCTGTGCGATCCTCCTCGCCGCCGAGGCCGCCGCGTGGGGCCCGATCCAGCACGAGGGCGACCTGCACGACCGCGCCACGTACCGCTACTTCTGGGAGCTGGTGCAGCGCGCGCGCGTCTCGGGCCAGAAGCTGCCCGACGCGGTCGGCCGCTGGTTCGCGTAGCCGCGCCGCGCCGCGCCGTTCAGCGCGGCTTGATCTTCCAGTCGCTCGTCGGATCGTCCCAGCTCGCCGACGGATCACGTTCGCTCGGCTGCGCCCTGGCGATCGCCGCCCTCACCGGACCGGTTCCGCGCGGGCGTCCGCGCGCCGGGTTGGTCCCGTCGGCCATGAACCCGTGCGGGCGCTCGACCGGCGCGCGCGGCGTGAGGAAGCGCGTGACGCTGGCCATCACGGCCACGACGTCGTCGGGATCGATCAGCAGCACGTCGACGCCGAGATGACCGGAGCGCATCGGCGCGTCCGGCGACGATGACACCCAGACGCGCGGCATCGAGCGGCCGAGCGAGTTCAGCACGCGCGTCGCGCGCTCGGCGTCGCTCGTCGCGCAGTCGAGCAGCACCAGCTCGACCGGCGCATCGCGGAGGCAGCGCTCGACGCTGCGCGTGGTCGCCGCGCGCATCACCTCGTAACCGGCGTCGCGCAGAGCCGGCTCGTAGTCGGCGCCCGTGCGGAGCGTCGAGGCATAGAGCAGTACGACTGGCTGCGTGGCTGCCACGAACCCCCTCTCCTGAACAGTAGGGCTGATCACCGCCCAGGTGCGAGGGAAAGATTGGTGAGGCGAGATACTCGCAGCCTCCGTTCGTTGCCACCGGCCATCTCTTCGAGGCGGCGAATGCGCTCAGCGATCGGCGGATGGGTGGAGAACCAGCTGGAGACGCCGCCGCCGGAAAGCGGCGAGCAGATGAACAGGCTCGCGGTCGCCGGCGAATCTCCGAGCGTGCGCAAGGGGATACGCGCGTTGCCACGCTCGAGCTTGGCGAGCGCGCTGGCCAGCGCCAGCGGATCGCTCGACAGCTGGGCGCCGGTGGCGTCCGCCAGATACTCCCGCGACCGCGAGATGGCCAGCTGGATGACGGTGGCTGCGATGGGGGCGACGATGGCCATGGCCAGGGCGCCGAGCGCACCACCGGGGTTGTCCCGATCGTCCCGACTGCCGCCGCCGAACATGGCGCCCCACTGCACCGCCGTGGCCACGAACGACACCACCGACGCGATCATCGCGGCCACCGACGCCACGAGGATGTCGCGGTTCCTGATGTGCGCGAGCTCGTGCGCGATCACGCCGCGCAGCTCGCGCTCGCTCAGGAGGCGACGGATGCCGGTCGTCACCGCGACCACACCGTGCCTGGGATTGCGACCGGTCGCGAACGCGTTGGGCGCGTCGTCCTCCACCACGTAGATGCGCGGCATCGGGATGTTCGCCTTCGCGGCGAGCTCCGCGACCATGCGCTCGAGCGCGGGGTCGTCACCCTGTCCGATCGGGCGGGCGCGATTCATCGCGAGCACGATGCGATCGCTCCAGAAGTACGAGACCAGGTTCATCGCCACCGCGATGGCCCCGAACAGCCAGAGCTGGCCGGGGGCGAGCGCGCCGCCGATGCCGACGAGCAGCGCCGTGAGCGCGCCGAGGAGCGCGACGGTCTTGAGCTGATTGACGACGGAGGACTTCATGGCTGTACGAGGCCCCAACCTAATGTCGCCGCCGAAAATGCCAAGGCCCGGCGGAGCGTGCCGCCGGGCCTCTCGAGAACGGTTGCGACGCGCTACCGCGTCACAGCGAGAGCGTCTCGAAGCCGAACGCGCGCACCAGCCAGATGGCGTGGTCGGTCCGGTTCGAGCCACCGCTCGGGCAGAACGTCGTCGCGCCGCACGCGTCGATGATGCCGCGCCGAGCGATCTCCTCGACGAACGGCGCCTGCGCTGCGCCCACGTCGGTGAAGCGTCCGGTCGCGGGCGGCGGCGCGTACTCCGGCCCCTCGAGCAGACGCAAGAGCGTCACCGCGGCCTCGCCGCGCTGGACCACGCTCTCCGGGCAGAACAACCGCGTGCCGCACGAGCGGAAGAGCCCGCGCGCCGCGGCGTCCTCGATGTAGTCGCTGCCGAACGAATCCGGCGCGACGTCGTCGAACGGGATGCCCATCGCGCGCGGCGGCACGTACGTCGAACCGAACGCCGAGCGCATACCCCAGACCGCGAACACGCGTCGCGACTGCAGCCCGTTGGGGCAGAAGTTTCCACCGCCGCATCCGTACGTGATGCCGGCGCCCGCGAGGCCGTGGATCTCGCCGTCGCCGCGGCTGCCCGCCGGGACGTCGATGAACGCGACCATCGCGCTCACGCCCACCGCCGGCACGTCGTACGGCGTGTTGGTCTCGACCACGAGCTGCGCCTGGTAGAGGCCCGGCGCGAGGTTCGTCGCGTTGACCGCCACCGTCACCGTGCGCGAACCGCCGGCCGGCACCGTCACCATCGTCGGCGTGACCGAGAGCCACTCGACGTCGGTGCTGCAACCACCGGGCTCGCCGGTGCGCGCGACGTAGAGCGACCTGGTCAGCTGATCGACGGCGATGAGGTTGCCGGCGCAGTCGAGCTCGAGCCCGGCCTGACCGTAGTCACCGAACAGCGGCGTGCCGCCGTTCATGAGCTCGAAGTTGCCGATCACCGCGAGGTCCGCATCGAGCACGACGATGTCGGGCGCCGCGGCGGCGTCGCTGGTCAGGACGAACAGGTGACCCGTGCGCGGGTTGTAGCCCAGGCCCGAAATGTTCAGCTGCGTCTGCACCGAGCGCAGGATGTTGCCCGCGCGATCGAACTGCACGATGCGCGCGTCGTTCCACGAGCCCGCGTAGAAGGTGTCGGTCACCGGATCGTAGGCGAGGCCGCGCTCCGACGTGCCGAAGGCCGGGCAGATCGTCGCGCCCGTCACCGCGCGCGACTGCGCATCGACCTCGTGGATGCAGTCGTCACCGCCGACGTTCACCTGCCACAACGTGCCGTGGCGGCTGTCGTACGCGAGGTCGGCACCGAAGACCGTGCCGTAGCTCGTGACGTCGATGGTCGCTCCGGTCTTCACGCCGTCGATGGTGTACTCGTGCAGGTGATCGTCGCCGCCGGCGGCGAGCAGGTTGCCGACCCACGCCGAGGACTCGTCGGCCTCCCAGCCGATGCCCCACGGATAGACCAGGCCGGTCGGGATCACGCGCACCATCTCACCCGCGTTGAGCGTGCGACCGCCCGGCGGAGGCGCCGGGAAGTAGAGACCACGCGCGTTGCGATCGTGCAGCGCCTTCGGACCGAGGCGGCGCAGCGGCGGCGCGAACGGTCCGCCGACCGGACGGTTCGACGGGACGCCGAGCATCTCCGACAGCTCGACCGTCGCCGGCGCGGAGCCGTCGTTCGTGAGCGTCAGCGTCGCCGTCGCGCTGCCGAGGAACGGCACGCGGATCGCGACCGAGCCGGGCGCGACGTGGACGCGACCCGCGCGCAGGCGCAGCGGCTGGACGTGACGCGTGCCGTTGACGCGCGGCACGACCATGCGGTTCACGGCGACGTATCCCGGCGCCGACGCCTGCAAGCGCCCCGGCGCCGTCATGAAGGCGATGTAGAAGCCGTCGGCCTGCGCGGGGTCGCGCGGCGTCGCGAAGGTCAGGACCGGCGGCTCGGTGCCGCTGGTGACGCTCGCGCCGTTGACGGGAAGATCGGTGTTGCGGTCATCGACGTTGCCGAAGACCAGGCCGCCGACGCGGGCGTCGCACGACGTGCGCGAGAAGCTCACGTCGTCGATCTGCCACCACCAGTCCCAACCCGACGTGTACACGAAGCGCACGCGCGCGTCGGTGCGGCCGTTCGCGGCCGTGGTACCGAACGTGACGCGGCGCGGGCCGCGGCTGTCGCTGCGCTGGGTCGCGACCTCGACCCACTCGATGCCGTTCCAGATCTCGATGCGCGCCTCCGTGCTCGGCAGCGTGAACAGATCCTGGTTGAAGCTGATCGCCAGACCGTCATCGGGACCGAAGCCCGAGAGGTTCAGGACCGGCGAGGTCAGGACCGTGGCCATGTTCACCGACGAGCCGCACTGATCCGAGTCGGCGATCGCGAAGCCGCCGGTGCCGCCGGTGAGGTTGCCGCGGAGCGCCGGATCGAGGCCGTTCCACTCCGGGTTGCCGATGCAGCCGGTGGTCGTGTTGGTGACCGTCCAGCCGGCCGGCGGAACGCCCGCGTTGAAGCCTTCGGACAGGAGCACGCTGGTCGACTTGGCGTAGCCGAGCGCCCGGCAGGTGCCGCCCTCGACCTCGAGGCCGAAGTGGGCGAGCACGTCGCTCGGGCCCGGCGTGATCGGACGCGTCTCGGACTCGTAGCCGGGCACCTGCGCGTCGACGCGCATGGTGAAGTCCGTGCCCGAGGGCAGCTCGATCGAGTACCAGCCGGAGTCGGGATCGGTGAACGCGCTGATGGGAGTGGTGCCCGGCGCCGTGAACGTGATCTCGGCGTAGAGGGGCCAGCCGTGGGCGCTGCCGTCATAGACGTAGCCCTCGACGGCGACCATCGGGGCCGGGTCGAGCGCGAAGTCGACGGTCACGACGGCGTCGTCGGCGACCACGATGTCCTCGGCGGTCTGCGGCAGGTAGCCGAAGGCCGACGCGGTGACGTCGTACGTGCCGGCGGGTACGAGCAGGCGGTAGTGACCCGCCGCGTCGGTGACGGCCGAGAAGGCGCCGGTCGCGACGCGCGCGCCGACCAGCGGATCGCCGTCGGCGTCCGTCACGTCGCCCTCGAGCGTACCGATCTCCGTGGCGGTGCAGAGCGGCATCTGGAACGACGCGATGCGGGTGCGCCAGTCGCCCGGCGACGCGGCGTTCATGTACTCGCCCGTGAACCAGAACGTGCAGTCGTCGCTCTCGTCGACCGACATCGTGTAGTAGTCGCCCCAGCGGTTGGCGGTGGTCTGGCTCACCGTGCCGTCGACGATCACGGCCTCGCCCTGCGAGAGCTCGCCCAGCGGGTCGCCGGCCAGGCGCGCCGCGTAGCGCAGCCCCGGGAACGTGGTCGTGCTCGAGATCGAGTAGCCGACGGCGATGTTGCCGCGGCCGTCCATCGCGATCGACGACATCCAGCGCGAGTTGCCGTCGCCGGGCGCGTACGTGCCGGTCTGGTGCAGCGTCGGGACGCTGCTCGGGTCGCGCAACTCGGCCCAGCGCACGCCGGCGCGGTCGGCGCCGACGTCGGTCGTGTGCGAGACGACCATCGCCTCGTGCGTGCCGAGGTTGCGGTACGCGAGCCGGTACATCGTCATCGTCGACAGCGAGTCGAGGCCACCGGCCCCGGGCTGCGGGATGCACGAGCGTCCGAAGTTGCAGAGGTTGGCGTCGAACTCGGGCGCGGCGAGATTCGTCGGCCCGGTGAGCGTCGAGAGGTTCTCGGGATCCGCCCAGTCGACGTGGAACGCCCACAGCTTGTAGTGGTCGCTCGCAGGATCCGGCGACGCCGACCAGGTCTCGTCGTCGTAGGCCTGCACGAGGTAGTTGGGCGCGCCCGCCGGCGGCGGAACGCGACCCTCGAGGTGCGCGTTGAGGAGCGCGAACAGCTCCTCGCCGGGGACCGGCGAGCGCACGTCGAAGCGCACCATCGCCGCCGGCAAGCCCATCACCATCGACTGGCGATCGACGGCGGCGGTGAAGACCCCCGCGAAGTTGAGCGACGCGTCGAACTCGTTGACCGTCATGTAGTAGCCGTCAGGCCACACACTGATCTTGGGATAGTCGTTGAGCGCGCCGCCCGGCGAGACCAGGTAGTCGTAGAGGTAGTACGGCCCGAGCGGATCCGGCGTCTGCGACACCGCGAAGCACTGGTGTCCGCCCTCCGGGGTGAAGACCGCGAACTGCGAGAAGACCCAGCGATCGGCGAGCTGATCGTAGATGACGATGGGGTCGCCGTCGTTGTGCGTCTCGCACGGGCCGCCGAAGCCGGTCCACGGCGTCGAGCCCGGCGCGGGGGCGATGAGCGGATTGCCCGCCTTGTCCCAGACGCCGATGATCAGGTTGACCGACTGCACGTAGTGGTTGGGACCGACGTCACCGTTGACGTCGGGCGGATGCACGCGGCCACCGATCGTCGTGGCGTTGTCCGTGTTCGAGAGACCCTCGAACGACAGCGACGGCGCGGGCGCGTTCACCGCGCCGGGATGATCCTGCAGCACCGGATCGACGGTGTCGCCCGCCGCCGCGGTTCGACGCTGGCGGTTCACGGGCGGCTGGAGGTCGGGCATCACGCGCGGCGCGCCGTGCTGGGCGGTCTGCTGCGTCATGATCTCGCCGAGCGGCGCGGACTCGCCGCGCTTCGCCGGGTAGAGCACGCGGGGCTTGCGCGCCACGGTCGCGTCGTCGTCGTTGAACCACGACCCGTCGGAGATCGCAGGCGCACGCGGCGGCTGCGGATCGGTTGGTGGCGAATCACCGCCACCACACGCCGCGAGCGTGGTGGTGGCAAAGAGCAGCGTCGCGGTTGCGAGCTGCCATCTCCTGGCGTTGCGAACATCAGACATGGGGGAGGTCTCCTCGAAGGGGATCGAGCCGCGCGGCGCGTGTGCAAGCGATGTGCGAGTTGCTCGCGCTTGCGATCGATCACAGAGATCTCGTCGAACGAGATTCGCGACGTGCGCGTGATGACGCATGCGTGTCGCACGTCGCGGTCGACACGACGGAGTGCACGCGAGATCGTGGCAAGAGGCGGCAACCGCCGGCGCGCACTCGCTGCGCTATGACGACTCCGCACACCCGGTGACGAAACGCGGCACCGGTGTGAGCCAGCGCAACGCGATCTATCAGCGCATGTCGTGACCGCGACGCCAGGTCTCGATCAGCACGTCGAGCAGTTGCTCGCGCATGACCGCGCTGTAGACCAGCGCGATCGTGGCGAGCGCGGCGACCGCGGCGTGCAGCGCGATCACGCGCGCGCCGAGCGTGCCCTTGCGACGCGCGAGCTCGAGGCCGGTGCCGGAGAGCCACGTGATGACGAGCGCACCGAGCAGCACGATCTGCACGGCACGCGCGGCGAGCAGGTTGCCGGTCTCGGCGACGGCGCCGAGGACGAGCGCGACCGGCGCGAGGTACACGACCTCGAGCGGCGGCGGCCACAGCGCGCGCACGGCGGCGCGAGCCGAGCCGGCCCGGCGCCCGAGCGTGATGAGCGCGAGGAGCGCGCACGCGCCGAGGATGATGCGCGCGATGTCGGCCCAGCGCGCGCGCGTGCGGGCGGTGTCGACGTCGGCGAGCGCGTCGGCGATGGCGAGCCGCGCCAGATCGTCGGGTGGCTTCAGCGCGCGCAGCTGCCGCTCGGCGCGATCGTGCTCGCCCGACGCGTTCCACAGCTCGGCGCGCGCGAGCCCGGCGCGAAAGCGCTCGAGGTCGGTGGTGGCGGCGCCGTCGGCCTGGTCGTACCAGGCGAGCGCGCGACGATGCGCGCCCAGCCGGGCCCAGCCGTCGCCGAGCCACAGCGCCGCCGCGAACCAGCGCGGATAGCCCCGGGTCTTCTCGAGCAGCGCGCCGAGCGCCTCGAGGTGCGGCTGCGGATCCTCGGCGGCGGCCGCGGCGCGCACGATGCGATCGTGCTCGGCGGCGGTCGCGTCCCACCGCCCGCCTGCCCCGCCCGCGGTGGTGAGCTCGGCAAGCCGCGCCGTCGCACGCCGCGCCAGCCGGCTGTCCGGATAGCCGTCGAGCACACGCTTCCAGAGCGCGCGTGCGCCGGCGAGGTCGCCCTGCCGCTCGGCGATCGCCGCGGCCTCGCCCAGGGCGTCGTCGGCCCAGCGCCCATCGGGCGCCGACGCCGCCAGCGCTTCGAGCGCCGCGCGTGCGCCGGCGAGGTCGCCGTCGCCGAGCTTGCGCGTCGCCTCGGCGAACGCCGCCTCGTCGCGCGCGTCGTCCGCGGCCGCCGCCGGAGCAACGAACGATCCGACGAGCAGGAGCACCGCGACGAGCCACAGGCGCACGCCGGCAGCGTACCAGCTCAAGGCTTCGTGATCGTCAGGTTGTCGATCGCCACGCCGGCGGGATCGAAGGCGTCGAGCACGAGCATGCCGGTGCGGATCCGCAGCGTGAGCGCGGAGAACATGCTCGTCGAGAACGCGGTCCACGTGCCGGTGCCGCTGGCGTAGAGGCTCGCGCCCGCGCCACCCGAGACCATGTACACGGTGCCCTCGGACGGCGTCGCGACCGGTACCCCACCCTTCATCGGGAACGTGCGCTCGTAGTTGTGATCGTGGCCCGTCAGCACCAGGTCGACGTGGTGCTGATCGTAGAGCGGCATCCATTCGGCCTGCAGCGTGGGATCCGAGCCGTGGTTCGACGCCGAGTAGACGCCGTAGTGGTGATTGACGAGCTTCCACGGGCGCGCCGCGTTGGCGGCGAGATCCGCCGCCAGGAAGTCCTTGATCGGGCCGCTCAGATCGCCGAGCTGCGGCGGCGTCGTGTCGAGCACCGTGATGTGCGCCGGGCCGTAGTCGAACGAGAAGTTCGTCTCGTCGCCGGGCATCGCGAACAGCGAGTAGAAGTTGATGGCGTGGATCTCGTGGTTGCCGTGCGCCGACGTCATCGGCACCCGCGCCAGGAGCGGCTCCCCGGCCGTGAAGAACTCGTCCCATTCGTCCTGGTTCGGTCCGATGGTCACGGCGTCGCCCGAGAAGAGGATGAGATCGGGCGTGCGCTGGCGCAGCTGCTCGACGAGCATCCCCCACACCGCGAAGCCGCCGCGACTGTCGCCGATGTTGGCGATCACGACCTCGGCGTCGGGGGCGACCGTCATGTCCGGCGCGGTGCGGAACGTGTAGAGCGGCGAGACGTGCGCCTCGTCGGAGACGACCTGGTACTGGTACTCGGTGTCGGGCGTGAGCCCGCACAGGTGCGCCTCGTGCACGCGCACCGCCCTGCCGGCGCCGCCGAAACCGGCGAGGTACTTGTACGTGATGCCCGGCGCCTCGGAGGTCAGCCCGCCCACGCCGTAGCGCACCGCGCCGGCGCGTGTCGCGTCGTCGAGGGTGCGCCACACCACCGCCATCGACGTGCGCGGGTCGCCGCCGATGCCGAGATGGACGTGGCGCACCGTCGGGTCGACGCCGATGGCGAGCGGATCGAGCGGGTCGGGCAGCGCGGGCGCCTCGGCGTACTCGCGCGAGACGACGTCGTAGCCGCAACCCGGTGCCTCGATCGTGCCGCCGAGCATGTCGGGCGGCGGCGGCGGTCCGTCAGTGGTGCACGCCGCGGCGGCGAGAACCACGACAACAGCTCGCATCCGCGGACGATATCAAAACGCGGCGCCGAGCTGAAGCGTCACGGTCAGCGCGTCGTTCACGTCGACGAGCGCGCCGCCCAGGCCCGCGGGACGAAAGCCCTTCGCGTTCACGTACGAGAATTGCCCCTGCCCGCGCCACCGCTTCCAGCGGCCGGCGGCGACGCCGGCGATGATCTCGCTCACGTCGTCGCGCTTGCGGTCGATGCTCGGGTTGTAGAACGAGCCGAGCAGATACGGCTCGACGTACTTCTTGTTCTTCTTCCGGCCACCGAATCGCCAGCCGCCCGCCACCTGCGCGGTCGCGAACGTGCCGAGGTGGCTCTCGCCCACCAGCGCGTCGGCCCACAGCCGCAGGCCGAGCCCGGCGTCCTCGAGGTCGACCTCGACGTCGGCGCCGCCGGCCCAGAAGCGGTCGACGGTCGCGCCGTCGATGGTCTCGCGGTTCGAGCCCACCACGCCGACCCGGATGCCCGGGCAGAAGGCCTGCTCGACGCGCAGCGTGGCCGCGACGCCGCCGCCGTCGGAGAGCGAGCGCGCAGGGTCGAGGTCGTCGGTCGACATCGACTGCGACGCCGCCACCATCACGCGCGGCCCGCGCTCGCCGCCTTCCCACGTCAGCTGCACGGCGTCGCGCCGGCCCGTGAGCGTGATGCCCTCGCTCAGCACGTCGGCGACCACGCCGCGGTCGATGGTCGGCAGCGTCCACGCCGACGCCTGCTCGAGGGACGAGATCGGGATCTTGAAGTGGCCGGCGCGCAGCGACAGCCCGTCGCCGAGCTTCAGGTCGACGAACGCGTCCTTCACGGAGACGCCGCCCGCCGCCTCGACGGCGACCTTGGTGCGCACCTTCTCCTTCCACACGTAGTTCACGGCGAGGCGCGCGCTGTCGAGCGCGAGCTCGCCTTCCCACGGCTCGCTGTCGATGGTCGTCGCCGTGAAGCGCGTGAACACGCGCCCCGCGAACGAGAGCGGCTCGTCTTCCTTGGGCGCGTCCTCCTCGTCGGCATGGACGTCACCGGCTCCAGCCGCGACGAGGATCGCGGCCGCGACGTACGGCAGGGTGCGCATCGTTACTCCTGGCCGTGCGGCCGTGCCTGCTTGATGTAGAGCTGCGGCGTCTCGCCCGGCGCACCCTCGAACTTGAACTCGACGTCCATCGCGTACCAGGCGCCCGGCGTCGCGCCGTACGCGACGCGGAAGTAGTCGTGGATCTTGTCGAGCGCGCTGGCCAGCGAGAACAGCTGGGCGTTGGTGAGGACGTTGGTGTCGGGCGCGGTCAGGTTCGAGCGCTTGAGGAACACGACCGGCTGTCCCTGCTGCTCCCAGAACACCAGGATCTGGTCGGTGGTGACGCCGGCCGGCGGCAAGACGACGGACTCGCCGCCCAGCTGCACGTTGATGTAGAGCGCCGGGTTGAGGCCGCTCGTGTCGTACGGGTTGTTGGTGAGCGCGACGCCGTTGGCTTCCTCGTCGGGGAACGCGCGGTGGCACAGGAGCGCCATGCCGACAGCGAGGTGATCGATGCCGCGGTAGCTGCGCTCCTCGAACGCCTTGAAGTTCCAGACGCTGGCCCACACGCCGCGGATGGCGTCCTCGATGGGGTCGCCCGTGTCACCGACCTGCCCCGAGAGCGAGGTGTAGAGCCCGGCGCCCGTGAACCCGTCGAGATCCTCGGCGTTCGTGCTCGAGCGGAAGCGCATTCGCGTGCCGGGGTAGTCGGTGTTCAGCTTCGTGGTCAGGAGCTGGATGAACGCCGCGTCGATGGGCGCGGCCTCGATGTCGGCGCGCAGCTGCGTGAGCTGCGCGTCGCGCACCGCCGGGTCGTTGGTGAACGCCGGGTCGGCGATCATCGCGGTCACGCGCGCGTCGAACCCGTTTTGCTCCATGAACTGGCGGTAGTAGTAGAGCGGGATCGCGAAGCCGCGCGGCTTGGGCACGCCGTCGACGAGCGTGAGCGCGCCGAAGTGCGCCGCCTTCCCGCCGTACGCGCGCGTCGACGCCTTGACCGCGTCCTTGAGCGTCGTCGACGCGTCGACCACGACCAGGTTCACGTCGTCGCGCAGATCGGTCGCGCTCAGGTCCATGCCGGGCACCTGGATCGCGGTCGGGCGGTGTTCCTCCCACCACGCGTCGGCCTCGGCCTGCGAGACCTCGACGAGCTCGTAGTCGAAGAGGTCGACCTTCAGCCGCACCCACTTGCCCTCGAGCGCGCGGAAGTCGGCGCTGTCGAACGCCCCGCGCAAGGCCATGTTGGGCGTGCCGCGGTTCTTCGAGAGGACGTTCACGTGCGAGAGCGGCGTCTGGAACTCCGCGGTGACGATGCCCATGGCGACGGAGATGTCGTTGGGCACGTGATCGAGCACCGCGATGTCGCGGAACGAGAGGTACTTGGCGCCGCCCGACAGCTCGTCGGCCGTGAAGAAGCGCAGCTGGCCGTAGCTCTCGGCCACGTTGAGCGGCTGGAACGTGATGCCCTCGTAGAGCTGGTCGGTGGTGATGACCTTCACCGTCGCCGGCAGCGCCTCCGCGATCGCGCTCACCGCCTCCGACGTGGGATGAAAGTAGAGGTCGGCGCCGATGAACGTCGCGCCCTTGATGGCGTCGTACGCGGTGGCGATCATCTCGGCGTCGGCGGTGTCGTACGGCGAGATCTCGTAGACCCACTTGTCCGGCTGCTCGTAGTGGGTGAGCGCGCCGAGCAGGAACCGCCGCGACGGCGTGAAGTACTCGGTGGTGTTGAACTCGGCCAGCATCGGGACGACCGGCAGGCCGTTGCCCGAGAGGTGCGTCGACGCGTACTGGTAGTGGGTCTCGTAGAGGACGCTGTTCTGGAAGTAGAGGGCGTTCTCGTCGACGCGGTCGACGATGGTCTTCACCGAGCGCGCGCCGGGGATGGTCGCATCGAGCGGCCGCGAGGCCAGCGCCTCGAAATCCGCGACACAGCCGATGGTGGGCGTCGAGTCGGTCTCCGCCGTGAGGTCCAGGCACACCGGCCCGTCGCTGCCCCCGCACGAGGCCAGCCCGACCAGGACCGAGAGCCGCGCGAGCGCCCTCACGGCACCGTGAACGCCGTGAGCGTCTCCGTCTGCTCGCCCGTCTCCTGGATCTTGCCGACGCCCCTGGCGAACCAGTAGGTCTTGGCGGCCGAGCCCGACGTGGCCTTGCCGACCTTCAGGCACGTGAACGTGCCGGCCGGCGTCGTCACCATCTCGTCGACCGCCTGCACCGTCCAGGTCTCGTCCTTCGAGACCGTTTGCGTGCCCAGGATGGGATCGACCTCGACCTCGGTGTACGCGGTCGTCCACGTCGCGCCCACGCTGAGGTGCTCGGGCGTCTCGTCGACGCGCAGCTTGCCGGGCACGTAGAACTGGTCGGTGAGCAGCGTGTCGTTCACGTCGAACTGCTGCTCGCGGTGGCGCACCACGGACGTGCAGCGATCCTCCTGCCAGCTCACCACGTCACCCGACGTGCCGCTCTTGCCGGTGCGGACGCGGAACGCGGTCACGCCGGCCTTGCGATCACCCACGTCCTCGAGCGCCTCGACCGTCGACGTCTTCACGATCGTGACCGGGTTCGTCATCGACGAGTCGAGCGTGTCGTACGTCCAGCTCGCGCCGACGGCGAGCGGCAGGTAGCGGTCGGCAGCCGGGGCCAGGCACTCCTCCATCCCACCGTCTCCGCCGTCCGGCGGGGCGTCGTCGCCACAGGCCGCCAGGGCGGCGGCGGCAAACATCGCGATCAACTGCTCACGCGGCTTCACGCTTGGACTCCTCGGTGTGCGCGCCCTTGTAGAACACGGTGATCTCGGCGGCGTCGCGCAGCATGTCGATGCGATGGACCTGCACGCGCATGACCTCGAGCCCGGTCCGCTGTGAGATGTCCGCGAACAGCTCGGTGCGGTGCTGCGGCTGCAGGAGCTTGAGGTTGTCGTAGAGCATCGGCGTCGAGCCGAAGCGCCGCGCCGCCATGGGCAGCTCGAGCAGCGCGGTCACGCCGACGATGGCGCCGTTCACCAGCAGCAGCTCCGCGGTCGACACCTTCTTGTTGGCGACGCCGTTGATGATGCCGAGGCCGATCATGATGAAGAGGTACGTGAGATCGCGCATGCGGATCTCTTCGGTTCGGTAGCGCAGGATGCCGAACACGGCGAAGAGGCCGAGCGCGAACCCGAGCTCCATCGGCACCTTCCGCAACAGCACGCACATCGAGAACGTGATGAGGTTGAAGATGAAGTAGGTGAAGACGAACTCGCGGTTCTTGTAGAGCCGGTAGTAGACGAACAGGATCACCATCGCCGCGAACGCGAAGTTCAGCGAAAGGCGCGTGGACAGGCGCAGGAAGTCGCCCGGATCCATGAACCGGTCGGTTCCGAAGAAGTCATCCTGTGTGATGGGAAGCGTCATCCGGCCATCCTCTCGATCGCTTTCAGCGCGGGCAACAGACGGTTCTTGCGCAGCTCGGGACGGACGAAGGCCGTCGCGATGGTGTACTTGCTCATCGACTGCTCGCGCTGCCCGTGCGCGAGCAGCGCGCGCATCACGGGCGTGCGCACGCAGAACGGTGCCTGCTTCACCTCGACCACGACCCGATCGCCGGCATCCCATTGCGCGCCATCGAGCGTCGCCGCCACCAGATCGCAGTCGATGGTCACGCGCTCGGCGCTGTGCAGCGACACCAGGCTCAGGCGACGAAAGTCGATGCGCATCATCGGGCGCAGATCGTGGACCGGCAGGTCGGTCACGCCGGCCAGGAACGCCTGCTCGCCGTCACCGAGGTGCTCGGCGCGGAACGCGAGCTGCTGGCGCTGCTTGTCGGTGACCGCCTCGTTGCGCTTGGTCTTCACCTCGAGATAGGTGAGCTCGCGCTCCGGGTAATGACGGATGCGGACCTTGTGGCGCAGCCGGCGGCCACGGCGGTGATCGTGATAGCAGCGGAGATCGCTCGTATCGAAATAGAGGCTCCGATACGTGGCCAGGTTGCCTCCCGGCGTGGGGAGCGCGGCGTAGTTCCCGACCAGGGTCGCCACCACGTCCAGCGCGATCTCGCGCGGGCAGAGGAACTTGGTGTCGACCCGGCGCAACAGCTCGCGACCCTCGCGCAGCTCGACGGAGGCAGCGGGAAACTCGGCGGCTACGGCGGCCAGGGAGGAGGTCATCGTGGGGCGGAGGGCGCGATGCGTTGTCAGTGACAGTTACGTTCTGGTCGCATCTTGGTGGCGCCTCCGTAAGAGAATCTTAAGCCTGCCGGGAGATGGTTGGACAGACCCAAGAGCCATCCCCTAGGACCGGAGTGACGCGCATGACGATCTGGACTCGATTCCTCGCCCTCTCTCTTCTGGTTCCTGCCGTCGCATGCGGCGGTGGCGGCGACGGCGACGACGACGACGCCACCGACGACGGTGACGGTGGCGGTAGCAACATCGACGGCGGCGGCGGCGGCGGCGACGGCGCCAGCCCCGACGGTGCGAACAACTCCGACGCCGGCTCCACGGGGAACTTCAGCTTCTTCGTGACGAGCCTGGCGACCATGCGTTCGCAATCAGGCAGCCAGGACGGCTTCGGCGGCAACCTGGGCGGTCTCGCGGGCGCTGACCAGATCTGTCAGAACGCGGCCGCAGCGGTAGGTGCGGGCGACAAGACCTGGCGCGCCTTCCTGTCGACCTACAACAACGGCACGCCGATCAACGCGATCGATCGCATCGGCAACGGGCCCTGGTACGACAAGAACGGGCGGCTGATCGCCATGAACAAGGCGGGGCTCACCTCCGGCAACCGGCCGGCCGGCGACGCGCAGACGGTGAGCGATCTCCCCGACGAGAACGGCACACCGCTCACCCAGTTCGGCGACACCCACGACATCATGACGGCCTCGACCACGGCCGGGACCTTCGAGGGCACGAGCGCCACGAACTCGTGCAACGACTGGACGAGCTCCGGCGCGGGGACGGCCAACACCGTGCGCTGCGGCCACTCGTGGCCGGCGCAGAGCGGCCAGCACTGGATCCGCGCGCATCAGCTGCGCGGGTGCTCGCCGGGCGTCAACACCGTCCAGAACGGCCCGGGCACAGGGACGAGCGTGGGCGCCGGCGGCGGCTGGGGCGGCATCTACTGCTTCGCGTTGACGCCATGAGAGCCGTGGCTGCGATCGGGATGGCGATCGGGATCGCCTTGGGGGTCGTCGCGTGCGGCGGCGGCGGCGACGACGGCGGTGATGACGACGGGATCGACGTGTCGAGCCTGACGTACCGGCCGTGTGCGCAGGACGTTCACGTCGGTGGCTTCGACGTGATCCTCGGCGACGGCTTCACGTCGGTGCAAGGCCAGGTCTACGACGCGATCACGCCGAGCCGTGTGGTCGAGACGCTCGGAGAGAACGGCGCCTGCAAGTGGGTGAAGTCACCGACGCTGACGTGCAACCCCGCGTGCCCGACCAACCAGACGTGCGGCGCGGGCAACGCGTGCGTCGCCTCGCCGGTGGCGCAGGACGTCGGCACGGTGACCGTGGCCGGGCTCCTCGCCGACGTATCGATGCCGCCGCGGCCGCCGGTCTACTACTACAACTTCACCGGCACCCTGCCCCACCCCGGCTTCGCCGCGGGCGCGGGCATGAAGCTCGAGGCGCCGGGGCTGAGCTTGCTCGGCTGGGGCATCGATCCGCTCGCGATCGAGGGCACGACGATCAGCGTGCAGACCGGCGCGGCCGTCCCGGTGACGTGGAGCGCGCCGACGATGACGGGACCCGCCAAGGTCGAGATCTCGCTCAACGTGAACGGCCACGGCCTCGTCGGCAGTCACGTCGAGTGCGTCGCCGACGACACCGGCTCGTTCACGATCCCGGAGCCGCTGGTCACGAGCCTCCTGAACGACGGCATGTCGGGCTTCCCGACGTTGACCGTGCGACGCACCACCACCGACTCCGCCGAGCTTCCGGACGGCTGCGTCGAGCTCGATGTCGAGAGCGCCGTCACGCTCGACGTCATCATCCCCGGGCTGCAGTCGTGCGACGGCGACGAGGATTGCACCAGCCCCCAGACCTGTCAGCCTGATCTCACCTGCGGCTGAGCGCCGCCCGATGCCAGACAAGATCTTGCTCATCGAGGATGACCAGGAGCTCGGCGCGCAGATCGTCGAGAGCCTGAAGAAGGCCGGCTTCGATCCGACGTGGTGGCGCGCGGGCCGCCACATCGAGCCCGGGCACCTGCAGGGCCTCGTGCTCGTCATCCTCGATCTGATGCTGCCGACCACGTACGGCCTCGACATCCTCAAGGAGCTCCGCGCCGGCGGGGCCGAGGTGCCGGTGCTGGTGCTCTCGGCGCGCAACGACACCGCCGACAAGGTGCGGGCCCTCAAGCTCGGCGCCGACGACTACATGACCAAGCCGTTCTGGCCGGAGGAGCTCATCGAGCGGGTGCGCGCGCGCGTGCGGCGGCCCGCGCTCCAGCGCGGCGACGCGCTCGAGGTCGGCAAGCTGCGGCTCGATCTCGCGACGCGCGGCGTGTCCGTCGAGGGCGGCCCCATCGAGCTCACGCGCGTCGAGTTCGATCTGCTCGCGGCGCTGGCGCGGCGTCCCGGCGTCGCGGTCACGCGCGGCTGGCTGGTCGAGCACGTGCTCGATCCCGATCGCGAGGGCAACGAGCGCACGCTCGACGTGCACGTCTCGCGGCTGCGCAAGAAGCTCGGCGCCGCCGTGCGCGTCGAGACCGTGTGGGGCATCGGCTACCGCCTCGGGACGGAGAGCGCGTGAGGCTGCGGACGCGGCTCGTCGTCGCGACCATCGGCGTCACCGTGCCGATGGTCGTCCTCCTCATGTGGCTCGACGGGCGCGCGCGACATCGCGCGGCGGCGTACGCGCTGTCGGACGGCACGACGCGCCGGCTGCAGAACCCCGAGGAGCGCTCGCGCTGCGAGGCGGATCCCGCGACGTGGGGCAAGGCGCGGCATCGCGGCCCCGGCGGCCCGGGTGGCCCACCCGGCGCACCTCACGCCACGCCGCCGCCGCGCCGGCCGCCTCCGATCCCGATGGGCGCGCCTCCCGAGCACTACGCGTACGACGAGCACCTCACGTCGACGAACCCGAAGGCGCCGAAGCTGTCGGCGTCCGACGCACGCGGCGCGGACGCCAGCGAGTTCCATATCGTCCCGCGCGCCTGGTACAGCGATGACGTCGACATCCTCGTGCGCACGCCGTGGGGCGAAGGCCCGTGCGCCTACGTGCTCACCCACGGCACGACGACGCCGGGCTTCATCGGGGCGCTACTCCCTGCGAGCCCGATCTGGCTCCTGCCGCTTGCGGCGGTGCTCATCGCGATCCTCGTCGCGGTCGGCCCGGTGATCGCGCGCATCCGCCGGCTCACGGGCGCGGTGCAGCGCTCGGCGGCCAACGGCTTCTCCGACTCGATCGCCGCGGAGGGCACGGACGAGCTCACCGAGCTGGCGCGCGCGTTCGACGCCGCGAGCGCGGAGGTGCGCACCCAGCTCGCCGTGAAGGATCAGCGAGAGCAGACGCTGCGCGAGTTCCTCTCGAACACCACGCACGACGTGATGATCCCGCTCACCGTCCTGCAGGCGCATCTCGCGACGCTGCGCGAGGCGCACGCCGCCGGCAGCGCGCCCGATCCGCTGATCCTCACGGCGGCGATGGACGAGGCGCACTACATCGGCGCGCTGCTCCACAACCTCGCGGTCGCCGCCAAGCTCGACGCTGGCGTGCCCGGCATGATCAAGTCGCCGGTCGACCTCAACGCGCTGGTCACGCGCGTCGTCAGCCGCCACGCCCCGATCGCCCGGCAGCGCGCCATCGCGCTGGAGCACGCGGTGCCGGAGCAGCCGCTCGCCACCGACGCCGACGTCACGATGCTCGAGCAGGCGGTCTCGAACGTCCTCTACAACGCGATCCGCCACAACCGCACCGGCGGCCACGTCGCGCTCATCCTCGAGCCGCAGGCCGACGAGCGGTTCCGCGTGCGCGTGATCGACGACGGTCCCGGCATCCCGGCCGAGCAGCTCGAGCGCGTCGCGAAGCGCGGCGAACGCGGAGACGCCGCCCGCACCCGCGCGCCCGACGGCCAGGGGCTCGGCCTCGACATCGCCCACCGCGTCGCGCGCCTGCACGGCCACGATCTGCGCTTCGCGGAGTCGGAGTTCGGCGGGCTGCAGGTGGATCTCGAGGGACCGACCGCGCCCGAGCGGTCATCCCGCGACGCTGGCGGCGACGAGGGCGACGACGCTGGCGGCGGCGACGACGATCACGAGTCGAGCTCCTTGCGCAAGGACTCGATCACCTCGGTGTAGCTCGTGCTCTTCACGACCTCGGCGAGCTCGGCCGTGTAGCGCGTCACCAGGTCGTGTCGGCCGCGCGCGATGGCGTCCTTCCGCGCGTGCGACAGCATCACGAACGCGCGCTCGGCGTTCACGAAGTACTCGGCGACGGCGATGACGCAGCGGGCGGCCGACGCCGTCACCGAGCGCGACTCGTCGGCGAAGTCGAAGCGACGACCCTCGCTGTTGACGACGCACACCTCGACCTTGGCCAGCGCGTCGAGGCCGGCCTTGCGCCGCTTGGTCTCGATCGCCGCCGACACGTGGAAGCCAGCCAGCGTGATCGACTTGAGCGACTGGTACTCACGAGCGTAGCGGCCGATGAGCGCGCCCCACACGGCGTCCATCGGGCCCACGCCCTCGCCTTCGATCGACTGGGTGACGCCGCGCTCGGTCAGCTCGACCGACACGCGCGTGGCGAGCTCGGGGACCTCGTCGGTCTGCAGCTTGGCCAGACGTAGCTCGAGGTAGCCGTCGCCGAGGATGCGCCGGATGAGCTCCAGGTTCTCCGCGGGAATGTTGGTCACCCGCAGAGGATAGCGCACCCGGGCGGTCCCGGCCGTTGTTGTGATCGAGCTGGCATTGCATAGTGCGGTGCGTGACGTCGGTGTCCCTCCGAGTGCTCGAAGATCATGTTGCGCGGCTGCGGGAGTGTCGGCTGTGCCCGCAGATGAAGGGCCCCGTGGTCACCGGCCGACCCGTGATGTCGCCGGTCATGCTCGTCGGTCAGGCGCCCGGCACCCGCGAGGGCCCCGCCGGGAAGCCGTTCGCGTGGACGGCCGGCAAGACCATGTTTGGATGGTTCGCCGGGCTCGGCGTCGATGAAGAGACCTTCCGCAGTCGTGTCTACATGGCCGCGGTGTGTCGTTGTTTTCCCGGCAAGGACACCAAGGGTTCGGGCGACCGGGTGCCGGCGCCAGACGAGGTCGCGAGGTGCGGCGCTCATCTCTCTGCCGAGGTCGCGCTCTTGCGCCCGCGGCTGATCATCCCGGTCGGCAAGCTGGCCATCGCGCAGGTGCTGCCCGACGCCGCGCAGCTCGTCGACGTCGTCGGCAAGAAGCTCCGCGTCGCGTTCCACGGCCACGACACCGACGTGGTGCCGCTGCCACATCCGTCGGGCGCGTCGACGTGGCATCGCACCGAGCCGGGCAAGACGCTGCTCGCGAAGGCGCTGGCGACGCTCGGCAAGCACGAGGCCTGGAAAGGGCTCCTATGAACGCGGTTGCATCGCTCCTCGCCGAGCTCGTCGGCATCCCGACCCAGCAGTCGTCGGCGGATCGCGCCGGTGGCGACGAGCTCGCGCTGTGCAAACACGTCGAGCCGCTGATGCGTGCGCGCGGCGCCGACGAGGTCGTGGTGGTGGCGGCGGGACGCGGCGCGGATGACCAGGGGGATGGCGGCTACGTCTACGCGCGCTGGGGGCAGCCGAGCCTCATCATCAACGCGCACGTCGACACCGTGCCGGCCAACAATGGCTGGTCGCGCGATCCGTGGACGGCGACCGTGGTCGGCGATCGGTTGCACGGGCTGGGCGCGTGCGACACGAAGGGCGCGATCGCGGCCGCGATCGTCGCGCTCGATCGCGAGCGTCCGCGCGACGTGGGCCTCTTGTTCTCCGGTGACGAGGAGCGCGGCACGGCGTCGATGCGCCACTTCCTGAAGTCGCCGCATCGGGCCGGCGTCGAGCGCGCGATCGTGTGCGAGCCGACGGCGCGCCGCGCGGGCGTGCGCCACCGCGGCGTGCTGGCGTACCGCGCGACCACGTCGGGCGAAGGTGGCCACTCGTCGCGCGCCGATCGCATGGCGCGCCCGATCGCGACGCTGGCGCGGCTCGCCGTGCGACTCGACGATTTCGGCAAGGCGAACGTCGGCGGTGGACCGGCGGGGATGCAGGGCCTGTGCATGAACGTCGCCGGGCTCGACGGCGGCATCGCGTTCAACGTCGTGCCCACGACCGGCGTGCTGACCTGGTCCTTGCGGCCGTGGCCCGGCTTCGATCGCGCGACGTGGGACGCCACGCTCGCCGAGATGATCGCGACCGTCGAGCGCGAGACCGGCGCCCGCATCGCGCTCGAGTTCGTCACCGACCACGCGCCGTTCGGGACGAACGATACCGGCGACGCGCTGCTCGCGTCGCTGGTGCGCGACCATGCCACGGAGCTGGTGGGCCTGGATTTCTGGACCGAGGCGGCGCTCTACGAGGCCGCCGGCATGACGGCGATCGTGATCGGCCCCGGCGACATCGCGCAGGCGCATGCCGCTGACGAATTCGTGACGCTCGCGGATCTGGACTGGGCTGTCGATCTCTTCGCCGACGTGTACAAGCGGAGCCGCGATGGCTACGCCTGACGCGCCCAACGATCCGGGCGACCTCGTTCTCCGCTTCCTGTCGAGCATCGGCCGCCCCGCCGAGGCGCAGCAGTACCTCGACCTCTTCCGCTCCGAGCATCCCGAGCGCTTCGCGATCGTCCATGTCGCGGACGCCGTCGTGCGCCACGCGGCCGACGCGCTCGCCGTCGAGCTGCGCTACCTCGTCGAGCTCGGCCTCGAGCCGGTGCTCGCGTTCGGCGCGATCGAGCCGCGCTCGGCGGAGCGCGACGCCGTGCGCATGGCCGAGGCGCTCGGCCCGGTCGCGTCGCGCCGCACCGCCGCCACCGCCGCCGCCGTCACCGAGGTGTGCCGCGCCAACGCCATCCCGCTCGTGACGTTCGAGCGCGAGGACGGCGGCGCCGACGCGCGCTTCGACGCCATCGCCGACCTCGCCGCCGCGCTCGGCACGCGCAAGCTCGTGTTCGTCACGCGCCGGAGCGGCTTCCAGCCGACCGGCGGCCGCGTCATCTCGCTCATCGATCTCACGACCGAGCGCGACCAGCTCCTCGCACCCGGCGCGCTACCGAGCGAGCCGCAGAAGCTGCTGCGCCAGATCGATCGCGTGCTCGCGCGCGTGCCGAACCGCCTGACCGTGAGCGTCACCTCGCCCCTCGACTTGTTGCGCGAGCTCTTCACCGTGAAGGGCGCCGGCACGCTCGTGCGCAAGGGCTCGCTCATCACGCGCCACCTCGGATGGGATGGCGTCGACCGCCCTCGCCTCCTCCAGCTCGTCGAGGAATCCTTCGGCAAGTCGCTCGTCGCCGGCTACGACCAGCGCCCCGTGCTCGCGGTCTACGTCGCCGACGAGTACCGCGGCGCCGCCATCGTCACGCCCGCCCCGCTCGCACCGTACCTGTCGAAGTTCG
The DNA here is from genome assembly GCA_035525615.1 of Kofleriaceae bacterium. Lineage (GTDB taxonomy): Bacteria > Myxococcota_A > Polyangia > Haliangiales > Haliangiaceae > UBA2376. The sequence goes on from DATLEB010000356.1 coordinate 37,204, forward strand.
CCGTCGACACCGTGTCCCGCGGTGAAGGCGTCGGCCGCGACCTGTGGCGCGCCATGGAGACCCAGTTTCCGCGCCTCTTCTGGCGCAGCCGCGCCGACAACCCCATCACCTCCTGGTATCGCGAGAACTCCGACGGCATGGCCAAGATCCACGTCGGCGGCCACACCTGGTGGGTCCTCTGGCGCGGCCTCGCCCCTCTCGAGATCCCGCTCGCCATCGAGCACTGCCAGTCCCTGCCTCCCGACTTCGGCTGACGCGCCGCGGGCGGGCGCCGATCAGCGCGACGCAGCTTCCGCGGCCAGCCACGTCTGAAGCTTGGTCTGCTCCGCGGCGGTATACGTGCGGCCGTTGTGCGGGCCGGGCACGACCAGCGCGTAGATCGGAGCGGCGGTCGTGTAGTTCCCGACCACGCCCGTGTGGCTCATGAGCGTCGTGTACGCGGTCGCGACGTCGGCGCCGACGAACGGCGTCGACGCCGGCCCGATGCCCTGATGACATCCCGCGCCGCACTTCACCGTCATGATCGGGAACACGTCGCGCTCGTACAGCTGTCGCGCCATGCCGCCGCCCCCGCCGCCGCCGCCACCGTCGACCCCACCTCCGGCGCCGTCATCCCCATCCTCGTCCGGGATCGGGGTCAATTCACCGACGCAACCTGCCGCAAACAGCGCCAAGGCCAGGAGGACACGCATGGGGTCCTCGGTCTCCTGCACATGAAATGCCGACCTAGCGCGCGGCGAGCTTCGTGAGGTAGGCCCGGCAGTCGAATGGATCGTCCTTTGCGTTGTACTTCGCGCACGCGGTGGCCATGAGCTCGCGGCCCGCGGCGCGGTCGGTCCCGAGCTCGTACAGGGCGCGACCGAGCATGAACGAGCCCTCGTCGCGCTTCGTCACCGGCGCTTCGTTCGTCTTGTACGCGGCGACAGCCTCGCGGAGCAGCGGAATGGCCGCCGGGTCGCGCTTCACGATGAGGAACTCGCCCATGCGAACCAGCCCGTTCGCAAGATCGGGATGACCGGCAGGCTCCGTCTTGCGACGGATCTCGAGCATCTGCGTGAAGTACCTCTCGGCGGCGACAAGGTCCCCGCGGTCCATCGCCATCCGCCCCAGGTTGCTCGCCGCGACCCCCACCGCCGGGCTGTCGGGCCCCCAAGCCTTGAGCCAGATCTCCATGGCCCGCTCGATCCGTTTGCGCGCCTCCTCGGTTCGCCCCAGGTCCTTGAGCACGTTCCCGATGTTGTTGTGCAGCTTGGCGACGTCGGGATTCTCGGGGCCGAAGACCCGCTCGCGAATGGCGAGTGCCTCCTCGAGGAGGGGCAGCGCGTCGGCGGGCCGGTCCTGCTCCCGCGCGATCGCGCCCAGCCCCATGATCGCGTCCGACGCGAACGGGTGCTCGCGGCCGACGGTGGTCTCGATGATCGAGAGCGCCTCGCGCAGCGGCGCCTCGTACTCCTCGGGCTTGCCCATTGCCTGTAGGCAGCGGGACAGGTTGAGGCGGAGCTCCGCTCCCAGTCGAACCTTGCCCTGGGTCCGATCGACGCGATCGATCAGCTCGTTCGTGCGGGCCACGCAATCGGCGAACTCACCCTTCCAGAAGGCGAGCCGCGCCGCCTGGTTGTCGATCGAGACCTGACGATCCTCGTCGTCGGGTAGACGCCCCGCGATCATGCGTGCGCTCTCGATCGCACGACCAGCCTCGTCGTAGCTCGATCGCTGCTGCGCGTTCTCGGACATCGCGATCGTCGCCTGGAACCGGACGTCGTCGTCGCGGGCCGCGTCGGCGACGAGGATCGCGCGCTGGAGCGCCTTCTCGGCGCCGTCCGAGTCGTGATTCGAATGAAATGAGCGACCGACGTGCAGGTACGCCGCGGCGATGAGCGGTTTCCACTCCAGCTCGTCGGCGAGCTTGGCGACCGGCTGCGCAAGCGCGAGCGCCTCGCGCGGCTTGCCGAGCAAGCGCAGCACGTTCGCGCGCGCGAGCTCCTGGTGGGCCGCGGCGAGCTTCTCGGGGGGCGGCACGGGTCCGGTCGTGACGCCCGGATCCGCCGGCGTCACCGCGCGACATGACGCGGAGCGCGGCAAGCCGAGCGACGCCGAGCGCG
>DATLEB010000357.1:0-10031 GCA_035525615.1 Kofleriaceae bacterium
AGGTCAAGGTTGAGGTTCAGGTTGAGGTTGAGGTCAACGGAGGAAGGTGAGGTCGAGGAGGCGCACCCAGATGTTCGACGCCGCATGAACGGCCACCGACGGCGCGATCGACCCGGTCGCCGATCGCATCCAGCCGAACAGGAGGCCCGGGAAGAACGTGGCCAGCGCGCGTGGGTCGCCGTTCTTCGGCAGGTGCACCAGCGCGAACGCCGCCGACGACAGCAGCAACGCGAGCCCGATGCCGCCGCCGAGGAAGCGGCGCGCCGGCGGGAAGCGCTGCTCGAGCAGGTGGTGCAGGCAGCCGCGGAAGAACAGCTCCTCCGGGAGCGCGACCACGACGATCTGCACGGCGCAGAATTCGAGGAACGACCAGCCCAGCCGGGGCGTCTCGTAGTTGATCCCGTCCCAGCCGCCGCACGTTCCCGGCGGCGCCAGCTTCCTGATGCTCGGCGTGTCGCAGACGACGTCGTAGAAGCCGAGATAGACGACGAGGAAGATCGGCAGGATGATCGCGAGCGCCACCGCGGCGAACGCGAGGTTCTTGCCGCGCGGGTCGCTCGTGAAGCCGTAGTCGACGAGGTCTTCCTTCCGCTTCCACGCCACGATCACGGGGCCGTAGAGGAAGACCACCGCGACCAGCGCCGAGCCGAGGTGTCCGATCGCCGGCAGCGTGACGTCGATACGCACCAGGACGGCGACCAGCGCGGCCACCACCAGGTACGTGTAGAGCGCCCAGCGTCCCGGCACTACAGCCGCAGGCTACCAGACGAAGGCGATGGACGACTGCAGCGAGAACGAGCCGTCGGCCTCGGTCAGCTGGTGCTTGAGCGCGCCGCCGAACCGCAGGTAGCCCGCTTCGAGCGCGAACCGCATCTGGCCGGCGAAGCTGGCGCGCACGGCGAGGTCGAATTCGTAGCCGAGGAACGTGTCGTCCTTGCCGGCGCCCTTGCACGCGCCGCCGATCGAACAGGCCGCGAAGAGCGCGGTGCCGTTGGTCTGCGTGGTGTCGACCCACGCCGCGAGGATGCCGCCGATGACCTCGAGGCCGGCGACCGGCGTCGGGCGGAAGCGGCCCTTGGGCTGGATGTAGTTGGCGTTGATGACGCCGCCGTTCGAGAAGAAGCCGAGCGCGCCCTGCGGGTTCTCGTTCGAGTAGAACGGGATGCCGTAGGTGCGGGCCGTCAGCTCGCGCAGCGTCTCCTCGAAGAGGATGAGGCCGACGTTGAAGTCGGGGTGGATGCCGCGCTGCTTGAACTCCTCGTCCTCGAGCTCCTCGTCGCCCGACGCGTGGCCGACCTCGAGCATCGCGTCCCACTTGGGCGTCATCCACGCGAAGCGCGCGACGCCCGCGTTGATGTTCGCCTTCTTCTTCTGGTTGCGTCCCGGGAACGGCACGCCGCCGAAGGTGGTGCCGCCGATCTGGTAGACCTCGCCCTCGGTGAACATGTTGCCGTAGCGCACGCGCCACCAGAAGTCGGCGATCCAGACCTTGCTGCCGGTGTCGCGACAGTCGTGCGGCTGGCCCTCGAACGTGCCGCAGATGTCGTCGGGGTTGGTGAGCACCGACGGCTGCGTCGAGCCTTCCTTCGCCGTGCGTAGCACCGTGTAGACGCCGAGGCGGAGCTCGTCGAGGAAGGACTTCTTGTCCCAGTCGGGGTTGTTCCACACCACGAGCGCGACGTGCTCGTTCACGTCGTCATTGCGGCCGCGCGAGATGAAGCCCTGCTGGCCGAACGGGCGGAACTTGCGCTCGAAGTTCTCGTACGGCAGGAGCGGCGACTCGCTCAGCTTGTCGAACGCGTAGCCCATGATCAGCGGGTGCTCGACCTTGCCGAGCTTCTTCACGGTCCGATAGATCGTGATCGGCTTGGTGATGAAGAGGATGCGGTCGGCGGTCGAGCCGAAGTGGTTGTCGCCGAACTCGTCGTCGAAGAAGTTGTCGAGCACCTTGCGGCGCGGCTCGCCCTTGGGCGTCTCGGGATCGAACCAGCCGGTGCCGCCGCCGTTGGCGAGGAGGCCCATGCCCCAGTGGCTGGGCATGCGGCCGACGCGCATGAGGCCGACCGGCACCGAGAACTGCATCCAGGCGCGGCGGATGGTGACCGAGTCACCGACCGGTCCGCCCATGAAGCCCTGGTTCGAGCCATCGGTCGCGAACAGCGGCGCGGTCGAGAGCCCGTTGTTGTCACCCCAGAGGACGTCGTCGAGCGCGTCGATCTGGAAGTTCATGCGCGCGACCTTGCCGTAGATGAGCGACGGCATCATGCGGAAGCGCGAGACGATGTAGCTCGTGCGACGGATGTCCGGAATGATCAGCTGCTCGCCGTTGGGCGGGTACACGCTGACCCGGCGCGGTTGTGGCGCCAGGTTGGTGAGCGTCACCGTGCGGGTGCGGAAGTAGCCTTCGGTGGCCCACTTCAGCTCGGTGAGGTCCGCGTGCGCCGGGGTGGCTGCGAGGACCAACAACAGCAGCGCGGGCAGGACTCGACGGATCATGGTTCCCCCAGGAAAGGCGCGCACACGATAACAAGAAACAAAAAGGCCCGCGAACTCGCGGGCCTCTTTCAGACATCCGGCCGACCGGCTGGACAGGGGATCAGTTCGAACGCTTGGGCTCGAACGAACCGGTGATGACCGCGTTGGCCTCGACGGGCGACTGCAGCTCCGACAGGAGCGTCATCATGCCGTCGGCCGTGTCCGCCTGATCGCGGAAGCCCCAGATCTGCACGTACGCCGCCGCGCTCTGCGGCGGCAGGTCGAGGATCACGAAGAGGCCGTCGTTGTTCATGACGGGCTCGACGGTGTGGCGCACGGGCAGGCTGGTCGAGCCGGCCGAGAAGTAGAAGGTCTTGGCGCCCTCGAGGTGATCGACCGTACCCGACGTCGCGCTGACGGTGGCGACGGCGTTCGAGACCTCGCGGCCCATGCAGTCGCGGAAGGCGCCGGCGAGGACGCCCTTGGTCACGTCGCGCTCGACGCCGATGAAGGCGGGCAGCGCGAGGGCGGTGGCCTCGGAGACGGCGGCCATGTCGCGCATCTGCGTCGCCATGGTCGGGTTGACGTACTGGTTGAGCAGGTACGTCTTCACGTAGCTCGCGGCCTCGAACTTGAAGCCGTAGCGGGTCGTGCCCGACGGCAGCATGGCGAGGTTCATCGTGTAGTTGCCGCGGGTGGCGGCGGCGCCGTCGGAGGTCGCCATGCCCGAGTTGCCCGAGAGCATGATGCCGGGGAACGCGGTGACGGTGGCGGTGCCGACGCCGTTGCCGGTCTGGAAGTCCTCGATCTTGCCGCTGAGCGCGATCGCCTGCGTCGAGGGCATGTCGGTGCCCGGCGTGTTGAGACAGCTCCAGTCGGCGTCGCCGACCTCGGTCCAGGCGCCCCCCGTCTCGGAGTTCGCCTTCGTCACGAGGTAGTTGCCCGTGCTGTCGGTCGGGACCGGGAAGCCGGGGTTCTCGAGCACGTCAGCGGCGTCGGGGTTGCCGCCGCCTCCGTCATCGCCGCCGCAGGCGACGAGCGAAAGAGCAGTGGTCGTGGTCGCAACAAACGCAAATAGACGCATCGGGTCCTCCCTGGACGAAGCGAGTCGAGCCGGCGTTGTACCGGAAAGTCCCGGCATGGTGCAACAACGCCCTATGAAAGCGATGTGATGCTCGTCGTTCCGGCTCGTCGACGTTGCATTTTTCGACGCACTGCGCCGTACGCTTGCGGAGAGGTGTGATCGCCGAGTATGACGTCCTCATGCCCCGCGACATCCGCCAGATCCGTGAGCTGCTCGGTGACCAGGCTGCGCTCCTCGATCACACGTCGAAGACGATCGCGAAGGAGCGCCTGATCCTCCCGGGCCCGCGCTACATCGACGACATCTTCACGCAGACCGATCGCACCCCGCGCGTGCTCGGCGCGATGCAGCGGATGTTCGACACGGGGCGCCTCGCCGGCACCGGCTTCATCTCGATCCTGCCCGTCGATCAGGGCATCGAGCATTCGGCGGGCGCGTCGTTCGCGCCGCATCCGGAGATGTTCGATCCGGAGAACATCGTGAAGCTCGCCGTCGAGGGCGGGTGCAGCGCGGTGGCGTCGACGTTCGGCGTGCTCGGATCCGTCGCCCGTCGCTGGGCCCACAAGATTCCGTTCATCGTCAAGATCAACCACAACGAGTTCCTGTCGTACCCGAACACGTACGACCAGACCTTGTTCGGCACGGTGCGCCAGTGCTTCGACATGGGCGCCCAGGGCATCGGCGCGACGATCTACTGGGGCTCGCCCGAGTCGCGGCGCCAGCTGCAGGAGGTCGCGGAGGCGTTCGCGGAGGCGCACGAGCTGGGCATGTTCACGGTGCTCTGGTGCTACGTCCGCAACTCGGCCTTCAAGACCGACAAGGCCGACCACAACCTCGCCGCCGACCTGTCGAGCCAGGCCAATCACCTCGGCGTGACGATCCAGGCCGACATCATCAAGCAGAAACTTCCCGAGGGGAACGGCGGCTACCTCGACCCGTCGCTGAAGGGCTTCGGCAAGACCCACAAGAAGGTCTACTCGGAGCTCACGAGCGACAACCCCATCGACCTCACGCGGTACCAGGTGGCCAACTGCTACATGGGCCGCATCGGTCTCATCAACTCGGGCGGCGCCTCGGGTGACAACGACATGCGCGACGCCGTCGCCACCGCGGTCATCAACAAGCGAGCGGGCGGCATGGGCCTCATCAGCGGCCGCAAGGCGTTCCAGCGCCCGATGAAGGAGGGCGTGGAGCTCCTCAACGCGATCCAGGACGTCTATCTCTGCCCCGACGTCTCCGTCGCGTGAGCAATCTGCTCAGGTAGCGGTGGGGTAACGGCTCAGCCCACTCCCCGACCGCAAGCTCGACGATAGCTGACGACGCGCGCCGCGCCCTGATACGATTTCGTTTCCGTGGCGCGCCTGGGCGAGATCCTCGTGCAGCAGCAGCTCATCACGGAAGTGCAGCTGCACGAGGGATTACAAACGCAGGTGCTGTATGGCGCCCGCCTCGGCACCAATCTCGTCGAGCTCGGGTACCTGACGCTCGATCAGCTGGCCAAGGCGCTGGCCCGGCGCCACCGCGTGCCGGCCGCGCTCGGCAATCACTTCGATCGCTGCGATCCGGCGCTCCAGCAGCGCCTGCCCGCGCACATCGCCGGGAAATGGCGCGCGGTGCCCATCGGGCGGCTGGCGCAGGATCAGAGCCGCATCGCGGTCGCGGTGCGCGATCCGTTGCCCGAGCACGGGCGCGGCGAGCTCGCGTTCCAGCTCGACGTCGAGCCCGAGGAGCTCGTGTTCGCGGTCGCGCCCGAGCTGCGCATCCACTATCACCTGGAGCTCGCGTACCAGATCCCGCGCGCCAACCGCTTCATGCGCGTGCCGGGCGCGCGCGTGCCGACCGAGGTGCCGGTCGTGCCCGACAGCGTCGAGGACACCAACCTCGAGGGCTGGTCCTTCCGGGCCGGCAAGGGCGAGAAGCCGAGCACGCTCGTGCGCGCGTCGGGGCACGTCGTCGTCGAGACCGAGAAGGTGCCCGTGCTCCCGCGCGAGCCGCCCCCGATGCCGTCGCTGCCGGCGCAGGCCGCGGCCGCCGACAGCGCGCGCGTCGACGACCTCGAGCTCGGGCTGGGCAGCGATCCGTCGCTCAAGCTCGACAGCCAGGTCGGGCTCAAGCCGCACGGCGTCGGCGTCACGCCGCAGCAGGGGGCGGAGCGGCGTCACTTCGTGCCGACGCTCGGCGACACGTCGACGCAGTCGACGCTCGCGCGCATCGCGGTGCGCCAGGTGGCGAGCGAGTCGGGCATCCGGCCCATCATCGAGTTCCCGCAGCCCAGGCCGAGCAGCGTCGACGATCTGGCGCGCGCGGTGCGGCGGGCCGAGACGCGTGATCGCGTCGGCGAGCTCATCGTCGACGCGCTGGCCGAGCTGCCCGGCGCGCCGCTCGACGCGGCCGCGATCTTCGTGGTGCGCCCGCCGCTCGCCGTCGGGTGGAAGGGCTTTTGCGACGACGGCCGCGCCGTGATCGACTCGCTCGCGGTGCCGCTCGATCAACCGGGCATCCTGGCGCGTTCGTACGGCGAGAAGGAGACGCTGGTGCTCGAGCCGCGCGCCGCCACGGTGATCGACGAGCGCATGTGGTCGCTGTTCGGCGGCCTGACGCCGCGCTACGTGCTGGTCGCGCCGATCTGCGTCGGCGACCACGTCGTGTGCATGCTCTACGCGCAGTCGTCGGCGGGCCTGGGCCAGGCCGAGGCGCTGGCGATCACGCTCGCCGAGGCCGCGTCGACCGCCTTCGGCCGATTGCTACGAGCAGCGCAGCGCTGAGGATCCAGGCGGCGCGTGCGTCGTCGGCGCCGCGCGCGCTGCTACAGCAGCCGCTGCCGGACGCCACGCCGTCGTCGTCGCCGCCGGCGCCGGCGTCGCCGTCACCGCCGTGGTTCGGGCCCGCGTCGCCGTCGCCCGCGCCACCCACGCAATCGCCGGTGTTCGTGTCGCACGTGGCGCCGGTCCCGCAGACGGCGCCGTTGCACTGGTTGCAGCCGGGCACACACGCGCCGGAGAGGCACGTCTCGCCGGCGCCGCACTGCACGTTCACGCAGGCGTCGAGGCACTGTCCCTGCTTGCAGATGAGGCCCGACGGGCAGGTGACGCTGGCGCACTCGCCGACCAGGTTCTCGCAGCCGAGGCCCTCGTCGGTGGCGCCGTCGCAGTCGTTGTCGGCGCCGTCGCACGACTCGCCCGTCGCCGTGAACACCTGGCCGCACTCGATCGACGAGCCGCGGCAGCGCGTCACGCCGTACTGGCACATGCCGGGCATGCCGGTGGTGCACGCGGTGCCGCCGCCGGCGCACTCGACGCCGACCACGCTGGTGACGAGGTCGGTGAAGTCGTTGTTGGCGGCGCCGAGCGTGTCCTCCCACGCGAAGTAGAACTTGCGGTCGACGATCTGCGAATCGTAGACCACGAGGTGGATGATCGACTGCGCGCCGACCGCGTCGGGGTTGAGCTCGCGCTGCGAGTAGAAGACGTGGCCCGCGGTGGCGAGGCGATCGACGCGCGCGCAGCAATCGCCGCCCGCGCACTGTCCGCTCGATGGACCCGGGCCGTGCGCCTCGGGCGTGGCGAGGAAGAAGCCGATCTCGCCGCCGGCCCAGCGCGCGTCGCTGCGGACGTCGAGGACGACCTCGCTGCCCGGCGCCGTGTTGCAGTCGATCATCGGCACGAGCTCGCTACTGGTGGGGCGCTGGCCCGTGACGTTGTACCAGCCGAAGATGTTCCGGAAGCGCGCGGTGCCGCGCGACACGACCTCGAACGTGAGCGCGCACGTCGGCGTGTACGTCTCGGGCGTGAGCTGGCCGTCCTGCCACGGGTCGAGCCCGTCGACGTTGGACGGGATGCACGTGTTGTCGTTGAGCGAGTGGTAGAGCGTGGTCTCGCACGTGCCGGTCGGGACGACACACGGTCCGGGATGCGGACAGGCGGGGCCGATGTTGCAGCCGCCGCCGCTCGTGCACTCGCACGCGAGCTCGGCGGCGAGACCGGTCGGCTGACCGCTGTCGCATCCCAGCTGCGACGGGATCGCCGCGCCGCCGGGTTGCTGGAGCGGCGCCGCGGTGGCCCGCGATGCCGACGAAGACAGGGCGATGCCAGTGGCGACGACGAACGCCGCGCGCACGCGAACGAGCTGCATGGCTCCTCCGACGAGGAGCCGCTACAAGCGGCGTGCCAGCGTCAGCGAGGTTTCAAGCCGCGGAATTCTCGACCGCGCGCGGCGGTGGCGTTGCGTTCCGCAACCTCCCTGCGCCATCGTCGCGCAGGATCGCGGAAACAAGGTTGCGGCGCGTGATGGCCGCGGCGGTGAGCACGCCGCCCATGAGCGCGCCGCCCACGCCGGCGGTGCAGATGTCGGCGCCGGTGAGGTAGAGGCCGGAGATGCCGGTGTGCGCGCGGAGCTGGCGCGCGGCGAAGCGCGCCGGCGTGTGCGACAGGCCGTAGATCTCGCCGTGCGGGTGGCCGGCGAACGTGGTCGTGGTGAGCGGCGACGACAGCTCCGCGTGATCGACCTTGCCGGCGATCTGCGGGCACTGGCGGGTGAGCTCGCCCAGCATGCGGTCGGCCAGCTTCTGCTTGAACGCCTCGTAGTCCTGGCCGCGCTTCTTCCACGGCGTGTCGGCCCACTTCGCGAACCAGTCGTACGGCGCGAGCCCGACCACCTCGATGGTGGCGCGGCCGGGGAAGCGGCGCGCGAAGTCGGGATCCTTGGCCGACGGGAACGAGAGGTACGCCACGGGGAGCGGAGCGTCCGGGTTCCGGACGAACTCGGCGCAGGCGCGGTCGTGATCCTCGTGCGGGTAACACCACAGGTTCGAGGTGCGGAGGCCGAGCGACGCGGCGTCGTGCTTCAGGCCGAGGTAGAGGGAGACGTGCGCGTACGACGGAGGCGCGCCGCGGAGCGTGGGGGCGAGGTCGTACTTCGCGGCGATGTCGCGGGTGAGGAGCTTGCCGGCGGTGATGGCGATGCCGGCGTCGCTGACGACACGGAGCGCGCGGATCTCCTCGCCCGAGGCGAGGCGCACGCCCACGGCCTTGCCGTTGGCGACGAGGATCTGCTGCACCTCGGCGGACGTGATCACGGCGCCGCCGGCGCGCTCGATGCCGGGCAGCATGGTGGCGGCGATGCGTGACGAGCCGCCGACCGGGTACGCGCCGCCGGCGAGGTAGTGCCCGACGAGGAGCGCGTGCATGAACCAGCTCGCCTGCGAGGGCGGCAGGCCGTAGTCGCCGTACTGGCCGGTGAGGACCGCGGTGAGTCGCGCGTCGCTCGTGATCTCGGCCATCACCTCCTTGACGGTGCGGTTCTCCTTGAGCGCCGGCGCGCGCAGGAGCGGCGAGGAGAGGCGGCCCAGGAACGGCGGCAGCGCCTTCTCCAGGAAGAACTTCTTCGACGTGCGCACCGTGTCGCGGATGCGCTCGAGGTAGCGATCGATCGCGGCCGTGTGCTGCGGGAAGTACTCGTGCATGCGCTGGCGAAAGCGCTCGCGGCCGGCGACGTACTCGTAGCGCTCGTCGCCGATGACGATGGTGTCGTAGACCTCGCCCATGTCGGCCCAGGCCAGCTCGCCGTCGGTGAGGTGATCGAACGCGCGGCGCAGGAGCGAGCCGGGCCGGTGGACGTCGCCGACGTAGTGGACGCCGACGTCCCACTCGTAGCCGGGCCGGTGGAACGTGTGGGTGAAGCCGCCCGCCGTGTAGTGGCGCTCGAGGACGAGCACCCGGAGGCCGGCGATCTTGGAGAGAAACGCCGCCGTCCCCAGGCTGCCGAGGCCTGAGCCGACGACAACGACGTCGAAGCGGTCGTCGGCTGGACGGAAGTGTTTGTACGGAGTGCCGATGGACCGTCCTGGCATCGGAAGAAGTCGGCCGGCGCCGCAGGCTGGCTGGCTGCCGGAGCGATCCCTCGGCGTCTCTGAATCTTGCGGGTCTTGTGTGGCCCACCGAAAGCTACATGGACATCAAGCGCGAGAGCTTGGCGCCCTTGGCGCCGCGCCGTCCGGCACGCATTACATTCGAGTTCAGGTCGCGCACCCAGCCGTCGCGCCGCTTCTCGTTCGACTGGCGATGCCGTGCGGCATACGACTCGGCGCACTGCTTCATGCCGTCGGCGGCGCGGCGGACGAACGCTTCCATCGGCTCGATCGAACGCGACTGCCGCTTCTTCTTTTTCTCGCTCTCGTAGATCAGCGTGGGGGCGACCTGACCCTCCGAGTTGCGGCTCAGGATGGTTACGCGTCGGATCGTCGGACTGAAACGCACGTCATGGGTCGGCATGTGGTCGCTCCGGTAAGTGAATCCGTATCTCTAGCACAGGCGAGGCGACGCTGCAACGCAAACCGTGTTGTGCACACTCCGGCGCGCGGCGCATTTGGAGCGCTCCCGGCTGGCTGTTATGATGCGGCTCCCGAAAGCCACGTGAGGGACCCGTCTCGCGCGGTCGAGCGGACCTGGAGGACACATGTCACCCGACCCGACAC
>DATLEB010000358.1:0-9217 GCA_035525615.1 Kofleriaceae bacterium
GTGTCGGGGCTGACGCTCGGCAGCGGTGACACATTGGGGTCTAAAACACGAGTGTTTCCGTGACGCTGCGACCCAGGAGAGTGACCCCTCACGGGGCGAGCATGGCGGCCAGTTTCTCGGGCTGTTTCACCGTGCGGTCGCGGAGCTCGGCGATCGCCAGCGCTTTCTGTGCGGCGCCCTCGGCGCCGCCGAGCGCGACGCCGCGACGCAAGCGTGCCGAGATTGACGCGAGGACCATGTCGCCGCTCGCGAAGCCGTCGGCGGCGACCGCGAGGAGGCGCGCGCGCTCGGCCTGGTCGCCGGTCACGCCGGCGAGGCCGGCGCGCACCATCGCCGCGTACGGGCGCGCCCAGCGCGCCGGCTCGCGCTCGAGCAGCGCCGCCGCCTCGGTCGCGATCTTCACGGTGCGCGCCACGTCGATGCCCTGCGACGCCGCCGCGATCGCCGCGCGCGCCCGCGTGTTCGTCATGAACAGGCGGATGAGCTCGACCCGCATCAGCCGCGACGCGCGCAGCGCCGGCCAGCCGTCCTCGACGCGCTTCCACGCCATCGCCGCGTCGCCGATGTAAAGGTCGGTCTGCGTCATCGCCCACAGGTCGAACGCGTGCGGCACGCGATAGCCGCTCCGCGCCCAGCGCGACAGCGAGTCGCGCGAATCACGACGCGCCCGCTCGGGATCGTCGGCGGCGAGCGCCACCACGTGCGCGTGCCCACCGAGCAGGTGGCTCGGCGCGAGCAGGTCGCCACGCGCCCGCGCCTCGCTCACCAGCTGCTCGAGATGCGCGTCGAGCCCCCGCAGCTCGCCGAGTTGCACCCGCGCGCGGAAGCCGAAGATCTGCGTCGTCGAGATCTCCCAGCTCGCCCCGACGCAGCTGGCGCGCAGCTCGCGCTCCGCCTGCTCGCATCGCTCGCGCGCCTCGCGCCAGCGCCCGAGCAAGAACGCGGCGATGCCGCCGGCCGCCATCGTCCACGCGCGCCCGTACGGATCGTCGTGGCGCGCCGCCAGCTCGGCGGCGTCGGTCAACAGCTTCTCGATCCGCTCGCTCGCGCGCTTGCCGTTGGTCGCCGCGAACGCCGCCTCCGCCGCCAGCGAACGCGCCACGCGCCGCGGCTCGCCGGTGTCGAGCGCCAGGAGCAGATGCCGCGCCTGGAAGTCCGCGCCGCGCATCGGATCGACGACGCCGAGCCCGACCGACACCATCCAGCACGCGTCGAGCCGGCGCATCACCTGCGGCGGCACGTCGCGCGCATCCTTCGGGCGATACCCGAGCCCGCGCATCCGCACGCGCGCGCGTCGCCACGCCACCGACAGCACGGCGCTGGTCTGCGACTTCGGATAGCTCATGCCGAGCGACGGCAACACGCGCTGGATGATCTCCAGCCCCTCCTCGACGTGCCCGCTCCGCAACATCTGATCCGCGGCCTCGAGCTCGAGCGTCGTCCGCTCGTCGGGATTCGACAGCTGCGCCGCCGCGAGATACGCGCCCGCCGCCTCGGCCGCCCGACCCGCGCCGACCAGCGCTTGCGCCAGCCGCACGTAGAGCTTCGGGTCGTCCTCGCCGCCGCCGTGCTCGAGCACCTGCATGTACAACCGCGCCGCGCGCTCGAACGCGAGCTCGTGCGCCGCATCGTCGGCGGCCACGCGCGCGTGGATGGCGGCCCGCCCCGGCTCGCCGGCGCCGGCCCAGTGCAGCGCGAGCGCCTCGGAGTCGGCGTCGGGCAGGGCGGCGAGCGCGGTCGCGAGCCGCAGGTGCAGCGCCTGCTGCGCCGACGCGTCGAGCCCGCTCACCACCGCGGCCGCGATGCGATCGTGCGCGATCTCGGCCGGGTCGGTGCGCCGCGTGCCGCTCGAGCGCGCGAACCGCTGCTGTCGCAGCACGTCGAGCGCGCGCAGGTACGTGGCCAGATCGAGATCCGCGGCGCGCGCGAGGACGTCGTGTGCGATCGGCGCGCCCGCGACCGCCAGCAACGTCACGACCCGCCGCGCATCCGCCGGCGCACGCGCGATGCGCGCACGCACCGTCTCGTCGAGCGCCATGTCGCCGGGCGCATCGGGCTCGGCGGCGCGCCGCACCAGCTCGTCGAGGAACAGCGGGTGTCCGGCCGCTTCGGCCGCGATCGCGCCCGGATCGACCCTGGTCAACCCCGCCGCGCGCGCCAGCATCTCGGCCAGCTCGCGTGACGACGTCTCCGTGAGTGGCCCGAGCCGCACGTGGCGCACGTCGCGCAGCGCGCCCTGATCACACGCCGGCGTGCGTCCGGTCCCGATCACCAGCATCCCGCCGCCGCCCGGTTGCGCCGGTGTGTGCGTGAGCTCGCGCAGCGCCGCGAGCCCGTCGGCGTCGGCCCACTGCAGATCGTCGATCGCGATCACCACGCGCCCGCGTCGCGCCAGCCGCGTGAACAGATCGCGCAGCGCCGACAGCAAGCGTCGCCGCCGCTCCGCCGGATCGGGCGCGTCCGTCGCCGGCGCCACCACCGCCAGCGCCTCGACGCGCGCGAGCACCGGGAACACCTGCAAGAGCACGTCGGCGTGCGGCGGCACCAGCTCCTCGACCTCGGCGCGCGTCCGCTTCACCAGGTGCCGGCTCAGTGCGTCGATGACGCCGTCGACGGCCTTGTAACGCACGGCCTCGCGCTCGTAGCAGCGGCCGTGCAGCACGATCACGTCGTCGCGCTCGCGCTGCAGCCGGTCGACGAACGTGCGCACCAGCGCGCTCTTGCCGACCCCCGACTCGCCGTGCACCAGCACGGTCACGACGCGATCGCTCGCCTCCGCGAACGCGCGCTCGAGCGCCTCGAGCTCGGCCTCGCGTCCGACGAAGACGGTGCCCTGCGGCGGCAGCGTGCCCTGCGCGCGCGGTTGATCGGCGCGCAGCGCGCGCAGCACCTCGTCGGCGCGTGGGCGCTGGTCGGCGTCGCGCCGCAAGAGCTCGCCGCACAGCGCGTCGAGGTCCGCAGGCACCGACGCCAGCTGCGACGGCAGCGGCGCCTCGACCTCGAGCTTGTGCATCAGGATCTCGATCGTCGTGCCCTCGAACGGCAAGCGCCCCGTGAGGGCCTCGAACAGGATGCACCCGACCGCGTACCAGTCCGCCGCCGGTCCAACGGGCCGCGACGCTGCCTGCTCGGGCGCCATGTACGCCGCCGTCCCGACGATCGACGGATCCGACGCCACCGCCGCGCGGCTCTCCGTCACCAGCCCGAAATCGACGAGCACCACGCGCCCCGCGTGCGTGACCAGCACGTTCGACGGCTTGATGTCGCGGTGCACCTTGCCGGTCGCGTGCAGCGCCCCGAGCCCGGCGGCGAGCTGGCGCAGCACGTCGCGCAGCCGCTCGCGATCGCCGTCGATCCACGCCAGCACGTCGACGCCCTCGACGAGCTCCATCGTGTAGAACCAGTCGTCGTCCTCTTCCACCAGCTCGCCGAGCGCGACCAGGTTGGGATGCTGCAGGTCCTGGAGCGCGCGAAACTCGTGCTTGAAGCGGAGGAGCGCCTCACCGCCGAGGTGGCGCAGCGACTTCACCGCGACCACCTCGCCGCGCTCCATGTCGCGCGCCGCGTGGACCACGCCCATGCCGCCCTCGCCGAGCAGGCGCAGCACCTCGAACCGCCCGTTCGCGAGCGACCGCCCCATGGTCTCGATCGTACCAGACCCGCGCCGCCCGCCATTCCCGCAGCCGTTCGAGTGATACGCTCAGCAGGCCGGATGCGCTTACGGCGCAAGATCACAGTCGCTTTCTTCCTGGTCAGCACGGTCGTCAGCCTGTTGCTGGCGATCTTCCTGTACCGGTTCATCGAGGGTCAGCTCCGCAACGACCTGCGCTCGCGCCTGCGCAACATCGCGCACGTGGGCGCCGCCGGCATCGACCGCGACGCGTACGCGCGCCTCGCCGCGAAGGCAGGCGCCACCGCGAGCGACGCCGACGTCGCCGCGGTCGAGGCGTCCTCCGACTACAAGCGCATCTCCGATCAGCTCAACGCGATCCGCGACGCCGAGCGGCGCCTCCTCCGCTACGCGTATCTGCTCATGCCGTCCGACGATCCGGACCAGCCGCGCTTCGTCGTCGACGCCGACGTCATCGAGGGCAACGCCACCAGGACCGAGGATCCGCTCTCGCACTTCAACCAGCCGTACGAGGTGAAGGACATGCCGTCGCTCGGCCTCGCGTTGCGCGACTGCATCCCGGTGCTCGAGCGCGAGTTCGTGTACGACCCCGACTTCAAGGTGTACTCGGTGTCGGCGTATTACCCGCTCGGGAAGGGGCCGGACGGGAAGTGCCTCGGCATCCTCGGGGTCGACATCACCGACGAGGACATGCGCGCCGCGCTCGACGAGGCCGGCGGCCTCGCCATCAAGGTGTCGCTCGCGGTGATCGCGCTCGCGCTGGTGGTGTCGATCATCATGGGCACGCTGCTCACGCGCTCGATCGTCGCGCTGTCCGAAACCGTCGAGCGCTTCGCGCACAAGGACTTCCGCGCGCGCACGCAGGTC
Source organism: Kofleriaceae bacterium (assembly GCA_035525615.1). Taxonomy (GTDB): domain Bacteria; phylum Myxococcota_A; class Polyangia; order Haliangiales; family Haliangiaceae; genus UBA2376. Next base: position 4,499 of record DATLEB010000358.1, read on the forward strand.
GCGAGCAAGGACGAGATCGGTCAGCTCGGCAAGAGCTTCAACGTCATGGCCGAGACCATCCAGGAGCACAGCGAGAACCTCGAGCACCTGGTCGCCGAGCGCACCAGCGAGCTCGAGGCCGAGAAGCAGACCTCGGAGCGGCTGCTCCTCAACGTCCTGCCGTCACCGATCGCCGATCGCCTCAAGCTCGGCGAGGGCGTGATCGTCGATCGCTTCGACAGCGTCACCGTGCTGTTCGCCGACATCGTCGGGTTCACGGCGCTGTCGTCGCGCACGTCGCCCGAGGCGCTGGTCTCGATGCTCAACGAGCTCTTCAGCGCGTTCGATCGGCTCGCCGAGGTGCACGGTCTCGAGAAGATCAAGACCATCGGCGACGCGTACATGGTCGTGTCGGGCATCCCGCAGCCGCGTGAGGATCACGCGCAGGCGATGGCGCGCATGGCGCTCGACATGCTCGGGGCGATCCGCGACTACGACAAGAAGGTCGGCGGCGAGCTCACCATCCGCGTCGGGCTGCACTCGGGCTCCGTGGTGGCGGGTGTCATCGGCACCAAGAAGTTCATCTACGACCTCTGGGGCGACACCGTGAACACCGCGAGCCGCATGGAGTCGAGCGGCGTGCCGGACCGCGTGCACGTGACCGCGACGACGCACGCGCTCCTCGTGAACGACTACGACTTCGATCCGCCGCGCCAGGTCGACATCAAGGGCAAGGGCCTGATGTCGACGTTCCTGATCATCGGGCCGAAGCCGCCGCCTGCTAGCGGCTGAGCGGCTCGTCGCCGGTGAGCGTCGTGTCGAGCGTGGTGTCCACGTCGAGACGGACGTCGAGGCGCGCGCGCATCCGCACCATGGGGAGCGAGACGACGCCAAACGCCATGCGGCTGTGGGTGTGCCGGTGGGAGAGGGAGATGAGCTCGAGGTATGGGCGGGACATGACTCGTAGAGAAACCGTGAGGCCGGATGTGTCCGAAGGCGAGGCCTTCCCGTGGACCGGATCGTTCCACGCATGGGATTCTCGGGCGGTGACGGCGTCCCTGGTCCATCACTTTCTCTCGGAGACAGCGGCACATACGCCCGATGGGGAGGCGCTCGTGACGCACGACCCGGGCGGGGTACGGCTCGGGTACGGGCAGGTCAGCGCTGCGGCAGCCTCGGTCACGGCGCAGCTCGCGTCGCTCGGAGTGGCAAAGGGCGACCGGGTCGCGCTGCTGGCGCACAACGGCCTCGAGTGGGTGGCGGCGTGGTTCGGCGCGCTCGCGGCGGGTGCGGTCGCGGTGCCGCTCAACACCGCGGCCGATCCGCACAGCCTCGTGCACTACGTGACCGATGCGGGCGCGCGCGTGCTGCTACACGGGCCGCGCTTCGAGCGCGTGCTGAAGACGGCGGCGCCGATGCTGGGCGACGTGCACGTGCAGCCCGTCAGGACGGATGGCCCGCCCGGCACGCCGGTGGCCGTCGCGGAGACGGATGCGGCGGCGATCATCTACACGTCGGGCTCGACCGGGCGGCCGCGCGGCGCCGTGCTCACGCACAAGAACCTCGTCTCGAACGTGCGCTCGATCGTCTCGTACCTCGAGCTCACCCCCGCCGATCGCGTGCTGGTGCTGCTACCGTTCTATTACGTCTACGGGCTGTCGCTCCTGCACATGACGTTCGCGTCGGGCGGCACCGTCGTCGTCGAGAATCGCTTCCAGTACCCGAACGTCGCGCTCGACACGCTCGAGCGCGAGCGCTGTACCGGCCTGGCCGGCGTGCCGTCGACGTACGCGATCCTCATGAACCGCTCGACCTTCGGCGAGCGCCTCGGGACGCAGCAGCTCGCGTCGCTGGCGTGGGCCACGCAGGCCGGCGGCGGCATGAGCCCGGCGCTCACGCGGCAGGTGATGGACGCGATCGCGCCGCGCCGCCTCGTCGTCATGTACGGCGCGACCGAGGCGTCGGCCCGCCTCTCGTACGTACCGCCGGCAGAGCTCGCCGGCGCGGTCGGCTCGATCGGCCGCGCCATCCCCGGCGTGGAGCTCACGGTGCGACGCGCCGACGGCACGGCGTGCGACGTCGACGAGGTCGGCGAGCTGTTCGCGCAGGGCGACAACATCATGCAGGGCTACTGGGGCGACCCCGTCGAGACCGCGCGCGTGCTCGGTCCGCACGGCTATCGCACCGGCGATCTCGCACGACGCGACGCCGCCGGCCGCTTCTGGCTGGTCGGTCGTGCGCGCGACATGCTGAAGGTCGGCGGGCATCGCGTCGCCGCCAGGGAGATCGAGGACGCGATCCTCGAGCACCCCGCGGTGCACGAGTGCGCCGTGATCGGCATCCCCGACGAGCTGATGGGCGATCGCCTGCGCGCGTACGTCGTGCTGAAGACCGCGGGCGCCGCCGACAGCAACGCGCTCGGCCTGTTCCTCAAGGAACGGCTGCCCGCCTACAAGATTCCGGGCGACTTCGACCTGCGCGACGCGCTGCCGAAGAACGAGAGCGGAAAGATCATGAAGGAAGCGCTGCGCGCGGAAGCCGCCGCCGCCGCATCTGCGCCGAAGTGATATCGTTCCGTCATGCGCACTCTGGGGGCTGCGTCGGTCGCGCTCGCGCTCGTGCTCGTCGCCGGCGCTGGCACCGCCGAGGCCAGCTGGTACTTCCGCTGGGAGTGCTTCGACGCGGCGTGCGCCGGCAGCGGCGCGCTCTCGCGCAGCGGCATCGAGGGCCCGTACAGCGACGCCGAGGAGTGCTGGCACGCGCGCGCGCGCTTCGGCTGGGAGCTCAACACCGGCGGCGCCGGCAACACCGGCGACTGCTACTCGTCGGACGTCGCCGGCGGCACCGACGGCGGCAGCGTCACGGCCGGTCGCGCCGCGCAGCTGGCGCGCCTCTACCTGGGCGGGATCTACGCGCCGCCGTGGCAGTTCACGTACGCCGACGGCACGACCGCCGAGAGCGGACCCATCAGCGGCGGTGAGCTCGAGGTCGCGATCGGCCGCGAGCGCATCGGCCTCGAGGTCTCGTTCAACGCGCTGCGCGCCGCGGGACCGCCGGCCCGCCTGAACCATCCCGAGGACGTGATGTGGACCGTCGCGTTCGGGATCGGCCTCCACTCCTCGCCGTTCAAGCTGATCACGCGCAAGGGCGTCGAGGTGCGGCCCGATCTCGGCATCGCGATCGCCGACGTCCACCGCGTCGGCTGCGAGACCTGCGAGTTCGACATCAACCGCCGGTCAGAGCCGTCGAGCGCGCTCGGCTTCCGCGCGCGCGCCGGTCTCGACATCTACGTCGGGCGCCGCCGCGCCAACGGCGTCGCGATCGAGGCGCTCTACCAGCGCGCCGTGATGAACCCCGACGAATCGCTCACGGCGCCGACCGCGCAGTACGACGCGCGCATCGAGAGCCCGACCTGGATGCTGCGCGTCTCGTTGGTGCGCCGCGGCCGCGCGTTCGCCGCGTACTGATTCGACTTTCGGACGCACCCCGCCGCGCACTGGCGCGGTTCGCGAACCGTGATTACAGAGGTACGCATGTCCATCCTCTGGATCCTGTTCGTCGGCCTCATCGTGGGTGCGTTCGCGCGCCTCCTGATGCCGGGGCGCGGTCCCTCCGGCCTCATCGTGACGTCGTTCCTCGGCGTGCTCGGCGCCGTGACCGCGCACCTGATCGGCGTCGCGGGCGGCTGGTATCGCGACAGCGAGCCGGCCGGCTTCATCGCGTCGGTGCTCGGCTCCATGCTGCTGCTCTGGCTCTACCGCGGCTACGCTCGGCGTCGCGTTGCGCGTGAGGCGCGCGCCGCGCGTCGTGCGGCCTATGACTGACGCGCATCGCTGACGGCCCAGCCGAGCTCCGGCGACACCGCGCGTGTCGTCGGATCCTGCGCGACGCCGGCGAACCCGCCGAGCATCTCCATCCGGTACTCGTCGCGCAGGTACTTCCACAGGAACGGCACGCGCGAGAGTCCCGACGTGAGCTGCTCCACCGTGGGGCCGCCGCCGAACACCGCGTCGAGCCCCTCGCGCCACGCGGCGACCGCGCCGTTGCGCAGCGGCTGCTTGTGGTGGTCGAGCACGTATGGCACGAGCACGTTGATCCAGCCACTGATGTACGGACCGCCCGAGCCGTCCTTCAGCTTGTAGAACGAGCGCCAGAGCTCGACGTCGGGGCGGCCGTCGGCGGCGGCGGTGAACTGGGCCAGGCACGGCAGGAGCGCGTCCAGCCACCAGCGCGTGTCGAGGTGGGCGAGCGCCGCGGCGCGCCGCTCGATCGCGCGCCAGTCGTCGACGGTGCCGGTCAGCGTCACCGACGGGATGCCGCACAACGTGTGCACCTGGTAGACGAAGTACGGCGACGCCAGCGACAGCAGCGCCAGCTCGCTGACCGCGCGCGACGTCGCGTCGGTGGTCGAGAAGTCGCTGACCACGAGCGCGTGCAGGTCGCCGGTGCGGCGCGCGACTTCCGTCGACAGCTCGCCGAACACGCCCGGCCAGTCGTTGTCGGGCGAGCCCTTGACGAACAGGTCGCGGCGCACCGCGATGGTCTCGCGACCGGCGTGCGCCACGACGTGCGCGCGCAGCGCCTCGGCGTTGACGTTCACGTGCGTCGCCAGCCCCTGCGCGATGCACAGCCACACCGCGTCGGGCGATAGCACCAGCGGACGATGCTCGTCGAATGCCGCGTGCACCGCGGCGACGAACGGATGAAACGGCATCCTGCCGTTGCGGACCATGGCGAGCG
>DATLEB010000359.1:0-43443 GCA_035525615.1 Kofleriaceae bacterium
TCCAGTACCTCGTCGAGAAGCGCGGCTACAAGAGCAAGGAAGGCCGCACCTCGGCCGATCCGTCGCGGCTCATGGTGCTGCAGATCGTCCTCTCCGAGGAGGACTACCTCGGCTGGCTCGAGATCAAGTCGAACGTCCCCGGCGCCGACATCTTCCTCGACGACAAGAACGTGGGCGCGATCGGCAAGACGCCGTTCTCCGGCAACTTCAAGCCGGGCAAGCACAAGGTGTGGATCTCCGCCGACGGCTACGAGGAGTCGGAGCACGACATCGAGATCATCGCGGGCGAGACCCACGAGATCGCGTCGCAGCTCAAGGGCTCGCCGGTCGGCTACCTGAACGTGCGCGGCGTCGGCATCGAGGCCAGCGAGATCCTCGTCGACGGCGAGGTGGTCTGCCCGCGCGGTCCCTGCCGCAAGCCGATCAAGGAAGGCCGCCGCCGCATCACGGTGCGCCGCCCCGGCTACAAGCCGTACACGACGACGGTCGACGTGCAGGCCAAGACCGAGATCTCGGTGAAGGCGATGCTCGCCAAGAAGCCGGGCCGCAGTGACGCCGTGGTCGCGTACGTGTTCTCCGCGGCGTTCGTCGGCGGCGGCATCTACCTGGGCATGGAGGCCAACAAGATCCGCGACGAGCTGCGCACCGAGCTCGACACCGGCGATCCGCCGATCGATCAGGACGATCCGCGCTTCGCCAAGGGCAAGTACATGGCGATCGGCGCCAACGCGGCGTACGGCCTCGCCGGCATCATCGGCCTGGCCGCCGTGTACTACACGTTCCGCGACAAGGGCGCCCCGTCGACGGCGACGCTCGATGTGCGCGCCCTCGCCCTCACCCCCGTCATCGGCCCGGAGTACGGCGGCCTGAGCATGGAGCTGTCATGGTGACCCGCCGCATCCATCACTGGCTCTTCGCCGGCGCGCTGGCGGTTCCTGCCGCGGCCTGCAACTGGGCGCAGTTCGACGAGCTCGCCGACGAGGCGTGGGTCGATCGCGTCACCAAGCCCGAGGCGACCGACTCGCGCCAGTACGGCGTCGCGCTGGTCGCGATGCAGTCGCGCGACGCCGGCACGCAGGCGTTCGTGCTCGGCAAGGCGCGCGCGAGCCTGTCGACGCTCGGCTACGACGACGAGGGCCATCGCCGCGGCGTCGAGCAGCTCGATCCGCGCTCGACGCTCTCGTTCGCGGGCTTCCCGGATCGGCCGGCGCTCGCCGCCGACCCGGACAGCGATCGCATCGCGTTCACCGTCGTCATGGGTGAGAACGTCGACCCGACGCGCATCGCGGTCTACGACGGCCGCACGCTCGCGGCCGTGAAGTCGGTCGTCCTGCCCGCGCAGCACGAGGTCGACGGCACCATGCGGCACAACATCTACGCCGAGGGTGTCGCGTTCGCGACGCTGCCGGGCTTCGGCATGGACACGATCAAGGAGCTGGTGGTCGCGCGCGGCCCGCAGCTCGTGGTCATCCAGGACTACTCCGAGGCCGACACCGGCACGACGTTCTCGCTCAAGGGCTGCCGCGCCGCCGGCAGCGAGTTCGACTGGTCGTACGCCGCGCTCGCCGCCGACATCGACGGCGCCCACGCCGGCCCCGAGCTCCTCATCGCCGTCGGCGAGGAGCTGCGCAACGGCATGTCGGAGATCCTCGTCCTCGACCCGGCGCAGGTGACGCAGAGCTACGACACGACGCAGAGCTGCGAGGCCAACGTGGCCGCGCTCGGGCGCATCTCGTCGAGCGAGGGCGCGGTCGACCTCGGCGCGCGCATGATGACGGCGCAGTTCCCCGACGTGGCGGACGGGTCGCCGGGCGCGATGCTCGACGACCTCATCTACTCGGCGCCGTCGCTCAACAAGGTGTTCGTGAAGTTCGGCGGCGGCGCAGCGACCGAGGTCAGCCCGGGCGATGCGGGCAGCGAGTTCGGTGACGCGCTCGCGGTCGGCGACCTCGACGGCGATGGGGTGCCCGAGCTCGTCGTCGGCGCACCGCGCAGCGATCCCGGCGGCGTGTCGAACGGCGGCTCGGTCTACGTCTACCGCTTCGTGAGCGGAACCGCGTCGTTCGAGCTGGCGATGACGCTACACCCGGCCGAGCCCGCCGAGGAGGAGCGCTTCGGCAAGAGCGTGACCGTGGCCCCGTTCGGCGCCACCGGCGACCGCAACGTGCTCATGGTCGGCGCCGAGGGCGAGGTCTTTACGTACTTCCGCACGTCGGAGTACGACGACGTCCGCACCGGCCGCGCTCCCTGAGCCTCCGTGTCTCGTTACTGGTGCTCCAACTGTCATCAGTTCTACAGCGAGGCCGGATATTGCCCGTTCGACGGCGCGCGCCTGTCGATCTCTCCCGAGGCGGTGTCGGCGCACTCGGCGCGCGCCATCTCCGCGCACGACGGTGAAGAGGCCGTCAAGGCGCTGCTCCAGGCGAACAGCGGCGAGCAGTACGAGAAGCTGGTCGGGCAGACGCTCGACGGCCGCTACCTGATCGAGCGCAAGATCGGCGAGGGCGGCATGGGCGTCGTGTACGCGGCGCGCCACCTCGTCATCGAACGACCGCTCGCGATCAAGGTGCTCAAGCGCGAGGTCGCGCGCGACCAGAGCACCATCAAGCGCTTCGTGCAGGAAGCGAAGGCGGCGTCGCGCATCGGCCACCCGCACATCGTCGACGTCACCGACTTCGGGACGACGCCCGACGGGCTCACCTACTCCGTGATGGAGTACGTCGACGGCTCGACGCTGTCGTCGGCGATCAAGCTGTCGGCGCCGCTGCCGCTCGAGCGCATCCTGCCCGTCGCGGCGCAGATCGCACAGGCGCTCGACGCCGCGCACGGCAAGGGCATCGTCCACCGCGACCTGAAGCCCGAGAACATCTTCCTGATGAATCGCGACGGGCGTCGCGACTTCGTGAAGATCGTCGACTTCGGTATCGCGAAGGTCACGCCGATCGACAACGCGCCCGTCGAGGGCCCGCGCCTCACGCGCGCCGGCGCCGTGTTCGGCACGCCCGAGTACATGGCGCCCGAGCAGGCGGCGGGACGCAGCGACACCGACGGCCGCGTCGACATCTACGCGCTCGGCACGATCATGTACGAGATGCTCACCGGCCGTGTGCCGCACAAGTCGGAGAGCATGGTGCGCACGCTGGCGATGCAGATGCTCGACCCGATCGAGCCGCCGTCGAAGATCCGTCCCGATCTGCCGATCGCGCCCGAGGTCGAGGCGGTGGTGATGCGCGCGCTCGCCAAGAAGCGCGAGCAGCGCTACCAGAAGATGAGCGAGCTCTACGACGCCATCAAGAGCGTGTCGGGCAACATCGAGCTCTCGCAGCCGGTGTCGTCGAGCGTGACGGCGCAGAAGCAGGCGCTGCAGCTGCAGCCGTTGCCGCCCGGCGCGTCCAGCGGTCCCAGCGCGGAGACCGTGCGACCTCCGCGCGCCACCCTGGACTCCGCGCCGCCGCCGCCGCTCGCGCCCGTGACCGCGTCGGATACCGATCTCACGGCTGGCCGCGGGCGCGCGCGCCACGAGCCGGCGTTCGTCACCAAGCAACCGCGCGCCGAGACCTTCCAGATCGTCGACGACGAACCGCCGCCGCAGGTGAGCTCGCGCTGGCCGGTCGCCGTCGGCGCGATCTTGCTGTTCGGTGCGGCGGGCGTCGCGGCCGCGCTCTTGCTCGGCGGCAAGGACCAGGACCAGACCCAGGCTCCGGGCGATCGCGACGCGGGCGTGGTCGCCGAGCTGACCGTCGACGCCGGCAATCGCGTGATCGAGGTGCCGGTCGATGCCGCGGTCGTCGTCGAGATCCCGACGGACGCGGGGCACGAGGACGCGGGGCGCGTCGTGGTGCGCAACCCGCGCGACGCCGGCCCCGGGCCTGGACCGAACACGAAGCGCGACGGCGGCATCGGCCGCACGCCCGGCGAGCGCGGCAACGTCAGCATCGAGGTCATCACACGCCCCGACGGCGGCATCCTCTACATCGACCAGTCGTATCGCGGCCCCGGAGGCACGCACCTCGAGGAGCCGCGCGGCTCGCGCGTGAAGGTGAAGTGCACGCTCCCCGGCTACGACCCGGGCTATCTCGATCTGGTCTTCGACGGGAAGACCGAGGCCGCGATCTGCTCGATGACCCGCACGGTCAAGTGCATCCCGGGCATCAAGAACCCGTTCGACGACTGCCCGGACTGATCACGGCTTCTCCCAGTCGAGGTTGACCGTCACCGACGACGGATAGTCGCCGGCCTGGCTCGTGCGGCACGCGACCCACGTGAGCTGCGCGCCGAGCGGTGGCGTCCCGCCCTGGAGCGTCGCGATGTCGGCGGCATCGAGCTCGCCGCCGTCGGGCACGGTGATGACGGCGTCGGGATCGGCGCAGTCGTCGCTGTCGTGCCCGGGCTTGAGGAAGTGCAGCCAGTACGGCGACCACGTGTCGGTGAGCCGGATGCGGTACGGGCGCGCGCCCGTGATCGGGCCCCAGGTGCCGACGAACGGCTGCGGGCCCTGATCGACCGCTTGCGCGTAGAGCCAGAGCGGCGTGGTGCCGGTCTGGGTCGGCGCGTCGGTCGTGAAGCACTGCGTGCGCGGCTGCGACCAGTCGTTGGTCGAGGGGTGGAACGAGTCGGCGACGACGCAGTACTGCGTGCCCGCCGACAGGTTGCTGAAGGTCCGGTCGACGGTGGTGCCGTTACTGGTGGCGGAGGAGCTCGCGTTGTTCTGCAGCTGCGAGCGGATGCGGTCGGCGCCGCTGCTTGCGACCATGCGCACCGAGAGCGACGTCTTGGTCTTGCTGGTGAGCGAGATCGACGGGCCGTTGATCGGCGCCGCCGTGTTGAAGCACGTGGTCGTCGTGTCCGAGTACGCGTCGGAGCCGACCTGCAGCGTCTTGCCGACGTAGCAGTACTGGGTCGCGGCCGTGAGGCCGGTGTGGGTGCGATCGCCGACGCTGGCGTACTCGTACCAGTACGTGCTGCCGTTCTGGTGCATCCAGAAGGTCTGGTCGACGGTGCCGCTCGCGGTGATGCGCAGGTCGAGCTCGCGCTGGCGCGCCGCGCGCAGCGAGATCACGGGCGCGGCGCCCCAGTACGACACGCACGCAGGCGCCTGCTGGTACAGCGTCTGGTCGAGCGCCGGCATGTACGTGGCGCGGCCGAGGCCGATGGTGAGCGGCTTGTTCGAACCGGCCGCGGAGACGAGCAGGTCGGCCTTGCCGTCATCGTTGATGTCGGCGGCGGCGATCGCGTCGAGTGACTCGACGTAGCTGTCGCCCAGGGCCGGCGTGTTGCCGAGGCGGCCCTTCCACACCATCAGGCCGATGTCGCCGTAGCGATCCTGGCCGACGGCGAGATCGTCGGCGCCGTTGGCGTTGAAGTCGCCGGCGGCGAGCCACCTGCCCTGGTTGGCGCCGGGGAACGGCATCTGGATCGTGTGCCAGAGCGACGGCGTCGCGACGGCGTTGCGGAAGATCGTGACGGCGCCGGCCTGCAGGTCCGACGAGCCGTAGCGCGCGTCGGGCGCGCCGATCGCGAGCTCGTCGTCACCGTCGCCATCCATGTCGAGCGCCGCGAGGGTCGCGCCGAAGTGCGCGCGCGTCGTTCCCGACGGCGAGACGTAGAGGCGTCCGTCGAGGAGGCGCGACGGGATGAGCGCATTGCCGGCGATCGAGCGGTAGGTCACCACCGTCCCCTGCGCCACCGTGCTGCAGCAGTTGTTGTGGTCGGGCAGGCCGACGGCGAGGTCGTCGTAGCCGTTCGCGTCGAAGTCGCCGACGGCGACCGCGCGCCCGAAGAGCGCGTCCGACAGATTCCACGCCTGCGGGCTCAGCACCTTCCACGGCGCGAGCTGCGCGCCGCCGCCGCGGAACACGTAGACGCGGCCGCTCCACTGCGTGTTCTCGTCGTCGTATGCCGCCGTCGCGACCAGATCGGACGCGCCGTCGTTGTCGAAGTCACCGACGGCGAGCTGGTCGCCGAAATGGTCGCCGCCGGTGTCGGTCCCGAGGCCGGTCTGCGACACGATCTGCTGGACTGCGAACGCGCCCGCCGCGTCGGCGCCGAGGATCACGACACGTCCGGGGAAGAGTCCGTTTGCATCGGGTCCCGTGGTCTGGATCGCGAGCTCGTCCCGGTTGTCGTTGTCGAAGTCCGCCGCCACGAGGGCGTCTGCGAACTGGGTCGACTGGGTCGCGCCGATGCCCAGCAGCGTCGGCGAGATGCGCGTCCACGGGACCAGCGTCGCGCCGTCACGACGATAGAGATACACGGCGCCGGCCGAGACATTGCGATAGTCGTCGTCGTTGGGCGCGGCGACGGCCAGATCGGTATCGCCGTCCCCGTCGAAGTCGCCCGCCGCCGTGATCTGCCCGAAGCCGTCGTTGTCCGCCTTGCCGAAGCAACGCGGCAGCGGACCGGGCAGCGCGATCGCCTCCGCCTCGTCGGTGCCGAGCGCCGGATCCGCGTCGTCGAAGCAGCCGGCAAGTGGAGTGAGCAGGAGAGACAGCGCGAGGCCCGCGCGTCCGAGGGCAAACGTCGTTCGCTTCATGCGGCGGCGGATTGCAACGGTGATGCCGCTGCGATCGCCTCTCGGTTGCCACGCCGTGCCCGCTCGTGCCGCGCGAGGCGCGCCCCGGGTGGCGCACTGATCAGGCGAACTGCCTGATCACTTCGCCGCCGTGCGACGGAGCTAGCGGATGCCGGCGGGCGGGCGGGCGAAGCCGCGGTCGCCGGGGAACGGATCGGCGGTCTCGCGGGTCATGATCTCGTCGCTGTCGGGCTCCGGCTCGACGAGGATGCCGAGCGCCTTGAGGCCCGCGGTGTCGTTGTAGCGGAGCTCCGCGACGGCGACCGGGCGATCGCTCGCGCGCACGAAGCGCGTGTAGCTGGCGGCGGAGTAGCGCGACTCGCCGAACTCGGTGCCGAGCCCGAGGCGCTCGCGCTCGGCCGGCTTGTCGCTGCAGCACGACTCGTCGCGGCGCACGTCGCTGGGCGGACGCGGCGCGACCGCGCCACCGCTGACCGACGTCGACGGAGCCTCGGCCTCGCCGGCCGAATCGGCGCCGACGCTGCCGCCACCGCCACCCGACGGCGGCGGAGGAGGAGCCGGGCGCTTCGCGGCGACGCGACCACCGCCACCGCCGCTGCCGCCGCTGCGCGCGGGCGCGCGTGACTGGCCGCGATCGAGATAGCCCTCGACCTTGTCGCCGTAGTAGCCGTCGCCGTCGTCTTCCTCGTAGTAGTAGTCGGGGTCGTCGGGCTCGTCGATGATGATCTGCGGCGCGGCCTGCTCGGCGAAGATCGCGACCGCGACCACGCCGACGTTGCGCGCCTTGCTCTTCTTGCCGGCGTAGCTGCCCTTCACCGACGAGAAGCGGAACGACGCGACGTCGGACAGCGACGTGCGCCAGCCCTCGACGAGGACGGTGCCGTGCGGCTGCACGACGTAGCCGCGCTTGCGGAGGTCGCCGGTCTCGCCGTCGATCACGTCGAGGCCGTCGACGGAGACGACCACCTCGATGCGCTGGTCGGTCGGGTTGGTGACGCGCACCGTGTAGCGCTCGCCGTTCGCGCCGTGCACGTAGTAGCGGCCCTTCTGGAAGTACGTGTCGAGCGTGTCGCCGTCCCCGGAGATGATCTCGACGGAGTACGGCGAGCGGATCGCGTCGGGCGCGACCGCGATGGGTACCAGCGGCCGGGGCGGCGCGACGCGATCGGCGTATGCCGCAGTGCAGCCGGACGTGAGCAGCGACAACGAGAGGAGGGACCCGAGGAGCAGGCGAGCCATTCTCACTTCGACGCCCGAAACCGACCCGCGATCTATGGATTCTGTATAGTCCGCGCCATGGCGAAGAAGCCCGTGAAGGCCAAGGGAAAGCCTGCGCCCAAGCCCGCGAAATCAGCCAAAGTTGCGCCGGCCGCGAAGGGCCGGTCGGCCAAGTCGTCCACGGCCCTGGCGCTGGACGTGATCGCCTCCGACGCGGCGCTGTTCGCGCCGCTCACGCCCGGCGAGACCGCCGACGCCGTGCGGACGCTCACGGAGGACCGGCGCGTGTCCGGCATGGCGAAGGTGGGACGGTATCGCGTCATCGCCACCGAGCCCCTGGTGGTGAAGCCGCCGCACTGGATGGCGGGACACCGCCTGGCGCGCGTGGTCGTGTACGACTACGCGGCCGATCACTGCGTCGACGCGTGCGTCGACCTCGACGCCGGCGTGGTCGCGCACCTCGACATCACCAAGGCGCAGCCGATGCTGTCGCGCGAGGAGGAGTCGGTCGCGATGTCGATCGCCGTCACCGACGAAGGCGTGCGCGCCAAGCTGTCGCTCGGCGACGAGCCGCTCATCGCGATGCACTACTGGGGCAAGGACGCGAGCGACATGGCGTACTCGCGGCGCTCGGCCGCGGTCGTGTTCGGACGCGCCGGCGGGCATCCGTCGCTGGTCGCCGTCGTCGATCTCCTCGACAACACCGTCACCTCGGTCGTCGCCGCGGCGCAGTGGTGAGGAGCAAGCCATGAGCAACGTCATCGCCGAGGCCAACTGGAAGTTTCACTGGCGGCTCACCGAGTCGGCCGGGATCATGATCTACCTCGCGGAGTACCGCGGGCGGCGCGTCCTCTGGGAAGCGTCGATGCCCTACGTGACGATCGATCACCAGCGCGACGACATCGAGGTCGGCAGCGACGGCCTCGAGACGCGCGGTCCGTGGTGGGTGCCGCTCGGCACGCGCTCGCTCGCCGGTAACGTGCGCGTGCAGCCGTTCCGCGGCGGCATCGAGCTCAGCGCCAACTTCGTGGCCGGGCCGTACAGCTACATGCAGCTGTGGCGCTTCCACGACGACGGTCGGCTGTGCCCGTGGCTCACGGTGTACGGGACCGGCGTGCACGACCAGCACACGTATCACCCGCACTGGCGCTTCGACTTCGATCTCGACGGCGCCGGTCACGACGCGCTCGAGTACTTCGCCGACGGCGGCTGGCAGCGCGTCGAAGAGGAAGGCTGGTTCCCGCACACCGGCGAGGCCGACGAGAACGGCTTCTCGTGGCGCCAGATCGACTTCGGCACCGGCTCGTCGGTCAACGTGCGACCGCACACGTGGGACGACGCCGAGCTGTTCGCCGTGCGCTACCACGACGGCGAGTGGGCGCCGTTCTCGCCGCGCTCGGCGGCGGGCGCCGCGCCCTTCCCCGCCGCGTACGTCGGCAAGGAAGTGCTCGAGGATCAGGACGTCGCGCTGTGGTACGTGGCGCACGTCCACTTCGATCAGTCGTTCCCGTACACCGCCGGGCCGTGGATCAAGCTCGACGGTTTCGGCGGCGCCCAGACCGCGAAGAAGAAGTCTTAGTCGGTGCTCAACGTCGAGCCGAATCGATGTTGCGTCAGAACGCGCCGCTGAGGAACAGCCCCGCGCCCGGCGGTCCGCTCGGCGTGGTCATTGGCGCGGGCGTGATCGTCACGCGATCGAAGCGCTTGTTGTAGCGGTTCGCTGCAAATGGCGCCGCGATGAGGTCGTAGATCATCGTGTACGCGATCACTCCGCTGGCCGTCACCACCACCGCTTCGCGGGCGTTCTGATCGTCGAGGCTGAAGCCGACCGCGCCCACGATGAACCCGGCGGCGCGGAGACCGCTCGCGATCCGGATGCGCCATGGGGAGTCCGTGTACCACTGGCCCGCCGACGGTCCGAGCACGCAGGTGGTGACCTGGACGACCTCGACGATCCGACCAGAGATCACTGCGCCGGCGTTGAACAGCTTGTGCTTGGCGACGGTGCCGGCGATGCACCCAGCTACGCCTCCGAGCGCGAGCCCCGTCGAAACCAGGGCGCTCTTGCGCTGGGGAGGCGGCGGCGGCGCCAGCTCGTCGGCATGCGCCAGCGGCGATGTGGCAAGGACGAGCAGCGCGGTGGCGGCAGCGACTACGACTGTCTGAAAACAACCCATGCGGGCCCTATCGACTGGCCCCCACCGAAGTTTCCGATCATCAGCTCGGGCAGATCAGTCGTTCGCGCCATGGCACTTCTTGTACTTCTTGCCTGAGCCGCACGGGCACTGATCGTTGCGGCCGGGCTTGGGCTGGTCGTTCACGACGGTGCCCTGCACCTCGCCGGCGCGGCGGCCGGTGAGCGCGGCGTCGAACGCCTCGACCACGACCTGCGTCGGCTTGTAGATGACGGCGGCGGTCTCCGCGGCCATCGCGGCCTCGCGCACGTCCTCCTCGATGAGCTCGCGCAGCTTGGCGATGATGTTGGGCTGCGCGTCGGCGACCGCCGGCGAGACGCGCTCGTGGACCGGCTTGTCGGCGAGGCCCTCGACGCCCGCCAGGCTGCTGCCCACGACGCCGTCGGCGTCGGCGAGGTTCTGGTTGGTGAGGCGCGGCAGCGTGCCTTCGTGCGTGCGGTCGAACATCGCCCACACGAGCGTGGCGTAGAAGACGGCGGCCTCGCCGACCTTGTCGCCGTGCTCGGCGCGGGTCGACGCGGCGAACTGGAGGAGGTGCGGCTGCTCGCGCTGGAGGCGAGCGGCCAGCTTGTTCATGGCCTTCTTGTCGCCGCGCTGGTCGAGGCGAGTGAAAGCGGTGATCGTGCGGTCGACTTCGTCAGCGGGAACAGCGGCGGCAGAGGCCATGGGGCCGCATAGTCGTGAGGCGAGGGGCGCGCGTCAAGAGGAGGGCGGCCACGACGAGGATGAGCGCGATTGTCGCGCGCGGATCCGCGCCGCCGGCGTCGCAGCACCCGCCCGGGCAGGCGCACGGAACGGGCTCCGGCTCGACGTCGAGCGCGGCGAGGGCCGCGCCCAGGATGCGTGCGCGGGCGTCCACGGTCGGCACGGTCTCGAGCGGGAAGCCGAGGACCGCCGCGCGGCGTGGCGCGGTCTGAACCAGCGCGGCGGTGGTGCCGCCGGTGTAGGTGAGGAGCGGCGTGGACGCGGCGGTGGCGGCGAGCACGTCGGCCGCGTCGGCGTCGTAACCGCCGGGGGTGGTGTCGTCGAACGTGAAGGTCTCGCCGGCGAGCGCGGCGGCGCCGGCGAGCGCGTACGTGTCGGCGTCATCGGCGGCGAACGTGGCGCCCAGGCTCTCGAGGAACGCGGCGTCGTCGGTGGCGAGGCCGGCGGCCGCCTCGGCGCCGCTCAGGACGAGCGCACCCCCGCCGTCGAGGTAGGCGGCGAGCATCGTGCGATCCGCGGCGGTGAGCGGCGCGATCTCCTCGCCGGTCAGCCACACGACCGCGCGGTAGTCGGCGAGCGCGACGGCGCCGGCGCGCACCGCGTCGACCGAGGCGATGGCGTGGCCGTAGCCGGCCCGCTCGAGCGCCTGGCCGATGCGCGCGCCGTGACTGCCGTCGTTGATGCGCACCTCGTATGCGCGATCGACCGTGCCGAGCGCGCGCGCGGAGAGATCCTCGTGGAAGAGCTGCGCTCCGTCGAGCCGCGTGAAGCCGGCGACGACGAGCACGTCGGGCACCCCGGGATCGAGGCCCTCGGCGCCCACGACGGACGACGGGCGCGAGCGACCACCGGCGTTGTACGCGGTGATGCGCACGAAGCGATTGCGGCCGAGAGCACCCGCGGGAAGCGTGAGCGACGCGGCGCCACCCGTGACGTCGCGACCGTCGTCGAACGCACGGCCGTCGGGCGAGAGGTGCACGCGATAGCCGGCCGGCGCGTCACCGCCGGCGGGATCGTCGACGGGCGGCGACCACGCGATCACGAGCTCCGCGCCGTTCCAGCGGGCGCGCGGCGCCGTCGGCTGCCCGGGCGGCAGCACCAGCGTCGCGCCGTCGCGCGCCGCGAAGTACTTCGCGATGCCCTGCGCGATCGCGCGCGCCGCGAGGTGACGGAACGCGGGCTCGCGCAGCGCGTTGGCGTCCGCGAGCGTGTCGTGGAACGCGACCTCGATCAGCGTCGCCGGCATCTCGCTGTTGTGGTTGGGGTTGACCTCGCCGAAGTACGCGGTGTGCTGCTGGCGGTCCTGCCACGCCGGCTCCCACGACGCGCGCAGGTCGGCGATGAGCTCGTCGTGGATCGCGTCCATCAGCTCGAGCGAGCCGGGCACGCCGCTGAACTCGGAGAGCGGACCGAACGCGCTCGGTCCGTACGCGAACGACGACGTGCCGCGCGCCGGGCTGGGCGCGTTGGTGTGCCACGCCACGTAGACCGCGTCCTCGCCGGGCTCGTGATCCCACGCCGAGAAGCGCGAGCGCGTGCCGACGTCGTCGTTGCCGTCCTCGGCGGTGTAGTCCCAGACCGTCGATGGAGCGCCGTTCCACTGCGCGGCGTAGCGGGCGCCGTCCTCGAACGCGGGGCGCGCGCTCGTGCCCATGCCGCGGTCGATGTGGCTCGGGCCGCCGCCGACGCGCACGGCGTCGATCGAGAGCATCGCCCCGGGCGTGGCCGAGTCGGTGCGCAGCTCGACCGAGCGGCGCTCGGGCGGATCGGCGGCGAGGAAGCGGAAGTGGCCGACCAGCACCCACGTCGAGCCGTGGCGGCGCTGATCGACGCGCACGTCGCTGTCGCCGCCGGCGTGATGGATGACGTAGTGCGCGTCCGGCGCGCGATCGGCGGCCTGCACCCACGCCAGGTAGACGTACGCCTCGAGATCCGCGGCGGGCGCGATCACCCAGCGCGCCGCGCTCGTCGGCTCCGCGGTCGCCGCCGCGAGCTGCGATCCACCGCCCGCGAACGGGTTGGCGTCGCCCGTGACCGGGCCGGCCGGTGTGGCGAAGCCGTCGGTGGCAGCGGTCGCGCCCGTGACCTCGGCGTCGGCGTCATCGACGAGCACCATCTCCGACGACAGATCGATCTCGCGCACGGGCACGACGTACGCGCCCATGTCGTGGAGCAGCGGCACGAGGTGCTGCGACAGGGTCTCGACGGAGACGAAGTCCTCGACGAGGTCGTGCGTGTTGCCGCGCTGCGTGCGCCAGCGGCCGAGGCTCGCGTCCCAGACCCAGCCGTGGCCCGCGGAGACGTAGATGGTCTTGCCGGCGAGCGCGCCCGTCGCGGCCCTGGGGCCGAGGTGGCCGAGGTGGCCAAACCGCGCCATCCCCTCGCCCACCTTCGCCGGCGGCGGGCCGGCGCGACGCGCGACGTCGGGATCCTCGAGCTGGCCGTCGGCGAGCGCGGGCGCAGCGATGGCCGCCATCAGAAGAAGCGCCAGACGCGCGCGCATGGCGCGATAGTACTCCGGTCAGGCGATCATCTGATCGCCGACGTCCGCCGCCCGCACCGCCGTCAGCGACCACGCGATCGCCGTCACCGCGATGAGGACCTCGTGCTCCTCGGTCGCGTTCAGCACCACCGGCGCCGCCGCGATGATCTCGTTGATCCACCCGCTCAGGCTGGGCGGCGGCGTCATGTCCAGGCCGTCGCGCAGGAGTCGGTCGTCGACGCGCGGCGGCTCGACGCCGTCGCTGATGCTCATCGCGGCGTGCAGCCGGCACGCCGCATCGAGCGCCACCGCGAAGGCGTCACCGTCGGGCGCCCAGAGTCGCCGCTCCAGGAAGCGGACCACCGTAGGTTGCCGGATCGCGAACCAGGACAGCTCCTTGGCGGTCTGCATGCGCTCGACGCTAGAGCGGGCCGCGACGATGAGCCAAGTTTTCGGCAATACGCTAGAGTCCGCGCCATGTCCCGAGCCGCCTACATCGTCGACGGAGTCCGCTCGCCTTTCGGCCGGTACGGTGGTGGCCTCTCGGGCGTGCGCGCCGACGACCTGCTCGCCGCCGTGATCGCCGCGCTCGTCGAGCGCACCAGGATCCCGCACGACCGGATCGACGACGTGATCGCCGGCTGCGCCAACCAGGCCGGCGAGGACAACCGCAACGTCGCGCGCATGTCGGCGCTGCTCGCCGGGCTCCCCGTCTCCGTCCCCGGCATCACCGTCAACCGCCTGTGCGGCTCGGGCATGCAGGCGGTCGCCGACGCCGCGCGCCTCATCGCCACCGGCGAGGCCGACCTCGTGATCGCCGGCGGCGTCGAGCAGATGTCGCGCGCGCCGATCGTCATGGCCAAACCCACCGAGGCGTTCCCGCGCGGCAACCAGACCATCTACGACACCACGCTCGGCTGGCGCTTCGTCAATCCGAAGATGACCGAGCTGCACGAGACCCTCGCCATGGGCGAGACCGCCGAGCGCGTCGCGCGCGAGGTCGGCGTCTCGCGTGAGGCGCAGGACCGGTTCGCGGCTCGCTCGCAGGAGCGCTGCGCCAAGGCGCAGGCGGCCGGCCGCTTCGAGCGCGAGCTCGTCGCCATCACCACCGGCACCGACCGCAAGACCGGGGCCGCCATCCGCGTCACCGCCGACGAGCACCCGCGCGCCGACTCGACGTACGAGTCGCTCGCCAAGCTGAAGCCGGTCTTCGCCAAGGACGGCTCGGTCACGGCCGGCAACGCGTCGGGCCTCAACGACGGCGCCGCCGCCGTGCTCGTCGCCAGCGAGGCGGCCATGAAGGAGCTCGGCCTCGCGCCGCTCGCCCGCTACGTCACATCCGCCGCCGCCGGTGTCCCTCCCAGTACGATGGGTCTCGGCCCGATCCCGGCCTCGAAGAAGGCGCTGGCCCGCGCCGGCATCACCGCCGCGCAGGTCGACGTCGCCGAGCTCAACGAGGCGTTCGCCGCCCAGGCCGTCCCCTGCGTCGAGCAGCTCGGCCTCGACCCCGAGAAGGTCAACCCGAACGGCGGCGCCATCGCCCTCGGCCACCCGCTCGGCGCGTCGGGCGCCCGCATGGTCCTGACCATGGCCCACGAGCTCGCCGCCACCCGCTCCCGCTGGGGCCTGGCGTCGATGTGCATCGGCGTGGGTCAGGGAATCGCGCTGATCCTGGAAAGAAGCTGAACTTTCGGTCCGACCACTCGTTTTTCAGCAACGCCGCCGACCAATCAACTGACTATCGAGTTACGACGTACCGTCCCTACGACGCCCCATGGTCTCCGAGGAACTCGCGCGTGCGCAGCGCCTCGTCGGGAGAATTCTCGACGACAAGTTCCGGCTGCGCGCGTGTATCGGGATCGGTGGGTCGGGTGTCGTCTACAAGGCGGATCAGATCGCGCTCGGTCGCACCGTGGCGGTCAAGATCCTCTCCGAGGAGCTGACCAGCGATCCCCGGCTCGTGAAGCGTTTCCACGACGAAGCGCTCGCCGCCAGCCGCCTCAATCACCCCAACACGGTGTCCATCATCGACTACGGGCAGACGCCGGATGGCCTGCTCTACATCGTGATGGAGTACCTGCGCGGGCCGACGCTCACGCACCTGCTCTCGCGCGAACATCCGCTCCCGGCCGCGCGCGTGCTCGGCATCGTGTCGCAGATCCTGGCCGGCATCGAGGAAGCGCACCTCGCCGGCGTGGTCCATGCCGATCTCAAGTGCGACAACATCGTCGTCGAGACGCGGCGCACCGGGCAGGACACCGTCAAGGTCGTCGACTTCGGCATCGCGCGCCTCGTCAACGCGCCGCGCGACGGCGAGGACCGCAACATCTGCGGCACGCCCGAGTACATGGCGCCGGAGATCATCTCGGGCGCGCCGCCGTCGTTCGCGAGCGACCTCTACGCCGTCGGCATCGTGATGTACGAGCTGCTCGCCGGGCAGACGCCGTTCGTCGGCGGTAGCGCCGTCGACATCCTCACGCGGCAGCTCAAGTCGGAGCCGCCCGCGCTCGGGCTCTCCGTGCGCAACCTGCCGTCGGGGCTGCAGCCGCTCATCGCGCGCGCGCTGGCCAAGAAGCCGCAGGAGCGCTTCGTCGACGCCGCCGAGATGCGCGACGCCGTCGACGAGCTGGTCACGCACGCGCTCACGACGGTCAAGATCGCGGCGGTCGCCGACGAGGTGGTGTGCCCGTCGTGCGGCGACAAGTCGCCGGCCCGCTTCCGCTTCTGTCCGGAATGCGGACATCCGCGGGCGCCGCGCGCGAGCAGCGAGCTCCCGGTGGTGCAGGTTCCCGGGCCGCTGGTCGAGGCCCACGAGATCACGTCGCCGTTCCCGCTGCCGCTGGTCGGACGCGACGCGGCGCTCGACGCGGTGTGCGATTTCCTCTCCGGCAAGACCTCGGCGCCGGCGCTGCTCCTCGTCGGAGATTCGGGATCGGGCCGCAGCTCGCTCCTGCGCGAGGCCTATGTGCGCGTCGCCGACGCGGCGGGCGTGACCATCTTCCAGTCCGACGCCGATCCCAGCGGCGTCGGGGCGACGCTCTACCCGATGCGCGCGCTCATCTCGACGATCCTCGAGCTGCCGCCCGTGTGCGCGCGCGCGGATCTCGACGCGGCCGCCGGGGCGCGCGGCATCTCGCAACGCGACGTCCCCGGCCTCGCCGAGCTGTTCGGTCATCCCTCGGAGCTGTCGGAGCTCGATCCGCCGATCCGCCGCCGCGAGGTGATCGCGGCGACGTCGCGCGCGCTCGCCGCGGAGGCCGAGCGTGGCGCCACCGCCGTCGTGTTCGAGGACGCCGAGCGTTACGACCAGCCCACGCTCGAGCTCCTGCGCCGCATGGTCGAGCGCCGCATCGGCGACGCGCGCATCATCGTCGTCCTCGACGAGGAACACGCGCGCACCTGGCCGGCCGACTGCATCCGCGTCCGCCTCGAACCGCTCGACTCCGACGACCTCGCGTTCATCATCGCGCAGATGCAGCGCGCCGCTCAGGCCGGCCTGCCGACGGTGCTGCAGCTGACCGAGATCACCGGCGGCTCCCCGGCGCACGTCGAGCACCTGCTCCACTACCTCGCCGAGGGCGGCTCGGTCGAGCAGGCTCCGTCGTCGCTCGCCGACCTCGTCGCCGCACGCCTGGCGTTCTTGCCGCGCGACACGCTCGTCGCCGTGCAGGCCGTCGCCGTGTTCGGCACCGAGGCGCCGCCCGATGCGGTCGGCCGCATCTCGGCCCTGGGCGACGCGAGCGACAAGGCGCTCGAGGTCGCGGTCCGCGCCGGCCTCGTCGCGCGCACCCCCGAGGTCGTGCGCTTCACGAGCGCGCTCATCCGCGACGTGGTCTACGACGCGACGCCGGCCAGCGTGCGCCGGCAGCTGCACCTCGGCGCGATCGACGAGCTGGTCGCGCAGGGTGCGCCGGCCGCCGTCCTCGGCACGCATCACGAGGCCGCCGGGAACCGCGCCAACGCGGTCGTTCACCTCGCCTCGGCCGGCGACCTCGCCGCGCGCCAGCTCGACGAGCAGGGCGCCGCGCACCTCTTCCAGCGCGCGCTCCTCGCCGCGCGTCACGCGCTCACCGGCGGCGATCTCCAGCCCGCCGAGCTCGTCACGATCTCGATCAAGCTGGCCGAGACGCTGCGCATCACCGGCGAGCTCGCGCTCGCGCGCGGCGTCTTGCACGAGGCCGAGCTGTGGGGCGAGCAAGGCCCGCGGCTCACGGCGCTGCTCCTGCGCGCGTCGGGTCAGCTCGCCGCCGCGGAGAGCGAACCGTCGGCCGCGATCCCGCATCTCCAGCGCTCGGTCGGCGCCGCGATCGCCACCGGCGATGGTGAGCTCATCGCCGAGACGTACCTCGATCTCGCCGCCGTGCTCATCCGCGTGAGCAAGAGCCAGAACGCACGCCGCGAGCTCGAGGAAGCGATCGACATGGTGACGCTCGGCGAGGGCGGTGCGTCGCCGCGCGCGCCCCGCAACCTGTGGCGCCTGACGCTCAAGCTCGCGCAGCTCGCCGTCACCGATCAGGAGCTGCCGCGCGCCGTCGAGCTCGGCGAGATGACGCTTGCTCAGGCGCAGCGCGTGAGCGCTCGCGCCGGCGCGGCGCGTGTGCAGTCGCTGCTCGCGAGCTGCCACGAGCGCCTCGGCAATCACCTGCTGGCGGAGCGCCACCGCCGCTCCGCCGTCGACGAACTGCGAAAAATGGGTGATCGGCGCGGAACCGCGGAGCTGCTGCTCTACGGGACGGGTCCCGGGCGCACGCTCATGCGAATTTCACCTGAGGTTTTGCGTGAAGCGCGAGAATTGGCCTCCGAGGTCGGCTGGACCGAAGGCGAAGAACGCGCGCGAAGTGCTGTGAACGACGCGCGCTGAGTTGATAGAGTGGCCCCACAAACGTGGGCACGATCCTGGTTGTACAAGCGGATCCAGCGCTGCGGGGAGCTTGGAGTGACGTAC
Organism: Kofleriaceae bacterium; assembly: GCA_035525615.1. Classification (GTDB taxonomy): domain Bacteria; phylum Myxococcota_A; class Polyangia; order Haliangiales; family Haliangiaceae; genus UBA2376. The sequence goes on from DATLEB010000359.1 coordinate 18,078, forward strand.
TCCAGGCACAGGGTCATGCTGTCCTCGAGGCCGGGGACGTCACCGAGGGCGTGCGGCATGCACGCGAAGGCGGGATCGACGCGGTCGTGCTCGACAGCCTCGATCCCGCGCGCACCGCGCGTGCGCTGATCGACGAGCTGCAGAAGCTGCCCGAGCCGCCGCCGCTCATCCTCGTCTCGTCGTCGCCGCAGGCGCCCGAGCAGTCGGCGCACCTCGGTGCCGCCTCGTTCGTGCCCAAGCCGTGCACGCCCGACGACGTCTCGCTCGCCGTCGAGAAGGTGGTGTCGAGCCGCCGACCGCGCACGATCGTCGACGACGAGGACACCGAGAAGCGTCGCCTCAGCGACTTCTGATCGTCGTCGGTCGCTACGCTCGGCTACGCTACGCGGCCGCGGCCGCTTGCACGTCGCCGAGGTCGATCAGCGCGGCGGTGTTGGCGCGCGGCGGCTTGACCGAGTAGTCGTAGAGGCCGAGGCCGGCCTTCTTGCCGAGGTGACCGTTCTGCACCAGGCGGCGGAGCAGCGCGGGCGGACGGAAGCGGTCGTCGCCGAACTCCTTGTAGAGGAGCTTCGCCATCGCGTAGACGACATCGAGGCCGATGAGATCGGCGAGGGCCAGCGGGCCGAGCGGGTGGCCGCAGCCGAGGCGCATCGCGGTGTCGACGTGCTCGGCGGGCGCGAGGCCCTGCTCGTACGCCGCGATCGCGCCGGTGAGCATCGGGACGAGGAGCCGGTTCACGATGAAGCCGGTCGAGTCGAGCACCGGCACCGCGGTCTTGCCGAGCTTGCCGACGAACGCCTCGGCCGCGGCGAGCGCGTCGGCGTCGGTGGTCGGCAGGTGCGCGACCTCGACCAGCGCCATGGCCGGCACCGGCGAGAAGAAGTGGAGGCCGATCGTGCGCTGGTCGTGCGCGCCCTCGGCGAGATCGCTGACCTTGAGCGTCGACGTGTTCGACGCGAGGATCGCGTCGGGCTTGAGGTGCGGCGCGAGGCTCGCGAACAGCGCGCGCTTGGTCGCGAGGTCCTCGACGATCGACTCGATCACGAGGTCGCACTCGTCGGCGCGCGCGAGCTCGGTCGTGGCCGAGAGCTGCGCGAGCGCGGCGGCCGCGGCCGCGGCGTCGAGCTTGCCCTTCGCGACGCGACCCTCGAGCGACTTCGTCACGCGGTCGAGCGCGGCGGTGGGATCACCACCGGTCGCGCGGATGATGATCGTGCGGAATCCGGCGAGGGCACAGACCTCGGCGATCCCGGTTCCCATGAGACCTGCGCCAACGATGCCGACGGTACGAATCTCGATCATGGTCGCTGCCTCCTCGTCGTTTACTTACGAAGAGTCTGGCGGCGGCCTGTGGATTCGTCAACGTCTAACTATACGAGACAATTCAGATAATCCGTTTACACACACGCCTGTGTGTTGATTGTGAATTGTTCTGTCAACCTCGTTTACTCCTCCGCGGATCCGCCCATCGCCGCCGCCGCCGCGATGTCCGCCGCCTTCACCTTCGAGGCGTCGAAGCCCTTCGCGCTCTCGATCATCTTGTCGATCGTCTTGTCGAACTCGGCCTTGATGGGCTGGCCGGGCTTGGTCTTGATCCAGCGCAGCGGGTTGATGCGCGCGACCACGACGGGCTTCAGGTAGCCGCTCTGGAAGCCCTGCTCCTTGAGCTTGGCGACCGCCGCGTTGACCAGCTCGTCGAGCTCGAGCAGGCGCTCCGCGTGCTCCTCGCTGACCTTCAGCACGTCCCTGAGCGACCGGTCGCTCCACTCCTCGCACTTGTTGACGACCGACAGATACGCGCCGCCCGAGTAGCGACCGTTCTTCTCGTAGCAGACGCCGATGGTGAGGAACGCCGGCGACTCGAGCTCGAGCTGGAAGTCGTTGTACGGGCGCTTCGCGTTGTCGCTGTCGGCGACGAGCGCGCGCACCATGCGCACGACCTCGAGCGCCTTGTCGCGCAGGTTGTGCGCCTTCTCCGTGTTGAGCGCGAGGATGCGGAACGCGACCTCGGGCTCCGGGACGACGAGCGCGGTGATGGCCTTCGCGCCGAGCGAGCGCATCGCGTTGAGGCGGTGCATGCCGTTGGGGGACTGGAAGCCGTCGGGCGTCGGCACGGTGACGATCGGATCGAGGAAGCGGCCGACCTTGGGGATGACCGTGGCCAGGCGATCGGCGTGTGCCTTCGAGAGCTCGCGCTGGTACGGCGTGGCCTCGACCTTGTCGATGGGCAGGACGGCGAAGATGCACCAGTTGCCGCCGAGCGGCTCGCGGTAGCGGCCGATGACGGCGCCGCCGACGTCGGCGATGCGCTTCTCGAGGGAGGTGATCTCCGATGGTGGCGAGCCTCCGACCGCCTCGGTGGCGGTGATGCCGGCGGAGCCGGGCGCGGCCTTGGGCTTCTTCGAGGCGCGGGGCTTCTTCTCACCGGCGGGCTTCTTTGCGGCGGGCTTCTTCTTCGCTTCGGCCATGCGCCGAATCTAGCGCGACGCGCGGCGTCGACGTGCCAGCCAGGCCGCGACAATTCCGGACATCGCGAGTGAGGCCGGACCGCCGCCACCGCCGGCGCCACCGTCGCAGCAGCCGCCGGGCGCCAGCGACGGATCGCCGTCGACGTAGACATGGCTCGTGACCGTGAGGCGGTTGCCGTCGCGCGTGACCTCGACGCGGTAGCGCTCGAGCTCGCCCGACACCGGGCGCACGAAGCGCACGAGCGAGCCGGTGATGGCGCGCGTCTCGACCTGCACGCCGTCCTTCCACAGCTCGGCGACCGCGCCCTCGCCGCCTTCGATCGTCGCCTCGAGCGCGACCTCGCCGACCTCGACCAGCGTCGCGCCCAGCTCCGCCTGCTTGCTCGACTGCGTGTCCTTCGCGACGAGGATCACCATCGGATCCTCCGGGCCGTGGAACCGCACCACGGTGCGACCCTCGAAGACCGCCTCGCGGATCGCCTGCTCCGAGAGCGAGTCGGCGAGCACCATCGTCGTCGGGCTGCCGACCCGCGCCGGCAACGAGCCGGTCTCCGTGCCGGCGCGGTGATCGTCGCTGCCGCCGATGGCGGCGAGCCTGTGGCCCAGGTCCTCGTGCAGGTCCCAGAGCGCGATCGTGCGCGGCGTGAAGAGGGCCGCGGTGAGATCGGCGTTGCCGGTCTGGATCTCGATGCCGTCGACCTGGTCCCACGGCGTGTCGGTGTGCGACCACTCGCAGCCGATGCACAGGTCGCCGAGGTCGAGCGCCGGGTGGTTGATCGAGAACACGCCGGCGCGCGCATGGACCTCCTCGACGATCGCGCGCGACGTGCGCCCGGCGAGGCCGACGCGATGATCGATGTACGCGGTGGTGCCGACCGCGGTGGCGTGACCGCCGTACGTCGTGACCTCCGCGCCGGGCACGAGCAAGAAGTCGGTGAGCGTGGCCTGCTTCGCCGCGATGCGCGGCACGTGCGAGATCGTGTTGTGATCGGTGAGGACGATGAAGTCGAGGCCGCGGCCGCGCGCGAAGTCGACGATCTGATCGAGCGTGGCCGGCGCGTCGCCGCTCTCATTCGAGTGCACGTGGAAGTCGCCGGCGTACCAGCGCCGCTCGGTCGACAGCATCACGGCGGCGTCGTACGACGCGCGCGGCCCGACGGGGATCGTGGCCGCGTCGCGGAACTCCAGGTTCACGGTGTACTGGCCGGGGACGCCGCCGAGCTTGGCCTTGCCGATCACGAGGGTCCACTCGCCGGCGGTGACCGCGCCGTTGACGTACCCGCGTGACGACTCGGCGACGCCGATGATCGCGGGGTCCGTGAGGCCCCCGCCCCAGCCGCGGAAGCCGTCGGGCGACCACACGCCCCAGTCGAGGATCTGGCTGTCCGAGCCGTCGTCGTGGGCGACCGTCATCTCGACGGTGCCGACCGGCACCTGGAACGGGACCAGGAGGTAGTCGCCGCCCTCGACCGGCACCGCTCCCGTCAGCTGCATGGAGGAGATGACCGCAGCGAGAGCGAGCATGGCCTTGATGGTACCCTCGCGCCGTGAAGTACGAGCGGGGACATCGGTCGAAGAACGTCGAGGACCGTCGCGGCGAAGCGCCGCCCAGGGGCGGTGGCACCGCGCTGAAGGTGGGCGGCGGCGGCGCGGTCCTGCTCCTCATCGTCGCGGCGATCGCGAAGGCGGCCGGGGTCGAGATCCCCGGGCTCGAGCAGGCGGCGAAGCAGTCCCAGCAGCAGTCGCAAGCGCAGCCGCAGTCGGGACCACCCGTCGGCCAGCAGGGTCCCGATCCCGACGCCGACCTCTTCGACTTCATCAACTACGTCGTCGACGACATCCAGCCCACGTTCGCCAAGACATTCGCGGCGAGCGGCAAGCAGTACCGCGACGCCAAGCTCATCATCTTCCGCGAGGCGGTCGACACGCAGTGCGGCCGCTCGTCGTCGGCGATCGGCCCGTTCTACTGCCCGCCCGACGAGAAGGCGTACATCGACCTCTCGTTCTACAAGCAGCTGCGCGCCGATCTCGGCGCGCCCGGCGACTTCGCGCAGGCGTACGTCCTCGCCCACGAGTTCGGCCACCACTGCCAGAACGTCCTCGGCGTCGACGAGATGGTGCGGCGCGAGACCGCGCGCGACCGGAGCCGCGAGAGCGACCTGTCGGTGCGGACGGAGCTGCAGGCCGACTGCCTGGCCGGGGTGTGGGCGCGCGACACGTCGCACCGCAAGCTCGTCGACAGCGGTGACATCGAGGAGGCGATCCGCGCGGCTGCGTCGATCGGCGACGACCGCCTGCAGAAGATGGCGGGCCAGCGCGTGAATCCCGAGACGTTCACGCACGGCAGCTCCGACCAGCGCGTGCGCTGGTTCAAGCGCGGCTACGACCAGGGCACGCTCGAGGCGTGCGACACGTTCGCGGCCCGCGACCTCTGATCAGCGCCGGCTATGACCGCACGCGCGTGAGCCACGTGGCGAGCGCGGGCTCGACGGCGGCCTTGCGCGCGATGCACTGATCGATGCGCTCCCACGCCTGGTCGATGCGGCGGCGCGCGCCGCGCAGCTGGCCGAGGCGCTGCTCGGCGACGTCCTTGCGCGCGACCGCCTCGGCGTCGCAGCCGGCGGCGAGCACGCCGACGAGGCCGGTCGCGTACTCACCGGGCAGACGCGCGACCAGCGCGTCGAAGTGCTCGAGCGCGAACGCCATGGCGATCGCGCGCTGCTCGTCGTGCGCGACCGCGCCCTGGAGGATGGCGAGCGAGTCGCGGATGTCGATCGCCGGATCGATCGTGAGCGCCAGCGCGGGCGCGAGCTTCTGCGGGTCGCCCGGCCACGCGAGCGCGCGCGCGAGGTCGGCGCGCTTCGAGCGCGAGGTCTCGGCGACGAAGTCGGCGATGAGGGTGTCGACCAGCTTCGGATCGGCGCGCACCGCCGCCGAGAGGACATCGCCGCGCGCGGCCTCGGGCAGCTTGCGCCAGTCGCGCGCCAGCTTCACGGCGGCCTTGCGCAGCGCCGGGTCGGCGCCGATGGTCGCCGTCACGCTCACGACGCGGCCACGCATCGCGTCCTTCTGGATGTCGTCGCCCTTCTTCGGGAGCCAGCCCAGCGCGTTGGCCTTCTTGCCCAGCTGCTTGCGCACCCACGCCTCGAACTTCGGGCGGTCGGCCGCCGGCACCCACGGGTCGACGCGCTCGATGAGCCCGACCGCGGCGCCGATGGCCTGGCGATTGTTCTCCGCGACGAGCACGGGCACGAGATCGAGCGCGACCGCGACGTCGAGCTCGCCGGCGCCGGTGGCGGCGAAGAGGTCGTGCGCCGCGGACACGCGCTCGGCGGCGTCGAGGTACTTCCAGCCCGCGGTGCGCAGCGCGCCCCAGCCGGCCACATCCATCGACGTGCGCCAGTAGCCGACGCCGCCGCTGTTGGGCCACACCCACGTCGGGCACTCCGCGAGCGGCACGAACGTCTCCGCCTGGGTCATCGTCACGCAGGCCTGCTGCTCGGCCTTCTGCGTGCCGGCCGACAGACACACCGGCAACGTCCACGTCTGCGCGGCGGCCGTACCGGCGCCAGGCGGCAGGAAGCGCGACTGCGCCAGGCGCACGCCCGCCTGTCCGCCTTTCGGACACTCGATCGCCGCCGTCAGCCGCGGCGCGCCCGCCTGGTCGAGGAAGGTCGCCATCGCGGCGCCGGCACCGGAATCAGGCGCCGCCTCGTCGATCGCGGCGAGAAAATCTGCGGCCGTGGCGTTCTTGCGCGCGAACTTGGTCATGTACGCGCGCACGCCGGCCTGGAACCGCTCGGCGCCGACGCGCTGCTCGAACAGGCGCAGCACGGTCGAGCCCTTGGCGTAGGTGATGCGGTCGAACGCCGTGACGATGTCGCCCTCGCCGGCGATGGGCTGGCGGATGCGGCGCGCGCTGGCCAGGCCGTCACTCGACAGCGCGTCCTCGCGCCCGTCGGTGGCGTCGACGGGCAGGCGCCACGTCGGCTCGATCGCCGTCACGATCTTCTCCGGCAGCCAGCTCGCGAACGACTCGTTGAGCCAGATGTCGTCCCAGTAGACCGGCGTGACCAGGTTGCCGAACCACTGGTGCGCGATCTCGTGCGCGGCGAGCCCGAGGAGGCGCGACCTGCGCACCGGCGTCGCGTCCTCCGGCAGCAGCAGGAGCGACTCCTTGTACGTGATGAGGCCGGGGTTCTCCATCGCGCCGAAACCGACGGTCGCCGGGATGGTGATCGAGTCGAGCTTGGGGAACGGGTGCGGCATGCCGAACCACTTCTCGAGCTCCGTGGTGATCTTCGGCATCAGGGCGGCGGCGTACCTGGCCTCGGCGGCGCGGCCCTTGAGCGTCAGGATCCGGTGCGGCGTGCCGCCGGCGCTCTTGCCGGCGTCGACGATGTCGAACGGCCCGACGGCGTAGGCGATGAGGTACGGCGGCAGCGGCTCCGTCGGCGCGAACGTCACCGTGTGGAAGGCACCGTCGGGAACGTCGCGCTCGGCCGGCGCGTTCGCGACCACGACGAGCGGGGACGGCGCCTTGATCTCCACGCGCCAGGGCACCTTGCTGTCGGGCTCGTCGAGACACGGGACGCTACGACGCGCGCTGATCGCCTCGTGCTGCGTGAACACGTACCAGTCGTCGCCGACCGGCTGGCGGAAGGTGCCCGCGGTCTCGGTCTCGGCCAGCGGTGCGTCGTAGCGGATCACGATCGTGATCGGTCCCGGCGGCAGCGGACGGAACGACTGCAGCGCGAGCTTGCCCGGTGCGACGGTGGTGTCGGGCTTCAGCGCGACGTCCTTGCCGCCGACCTTGGCGATCGCCTCGCGGATGGTGAGGTTCTCGGCGTGCAACCACACCGTGCTCGTCTCGCGCGCGACGGCGCCGCTGATCGCGACGACGCCGTGCATCGTGGACTGCGCCGGATCGATGTCGAGCTGGAGCGCGTACGACTGGATGTCCACGTCGCGCGGCAGACGCAGGCCTGGGTCGGTGAGCGCAGCAGGCGCAGCCGGGGGCGCCGGCGGCGACACGGGCGCAGGAGCCGCCGGCTTCGCGACCGGCTTCGGCGGTGGCGACGAGGGACGACCTCCGCACGAGAGCGGCACGAGGGCGACGGCGGCGGCGACGGCAACTACGGCGCGCATGGCGCGCACCTTACTTCACTTCTGCATGGCCGCGACATCGTCGTCGAGCCACCACCGACCGGGCGCACGTGTCGCAACCGGTCGCAGGAGCCCGAGCGCGCGATCCTTGTCACCCATCGCGTGAGCAAGCCAAGCGCGCTCACAGACCGCCCACGTGGAGAAGAAGGGCACGTGGTACGAGGCATAGAAGTCGATGGGCGCGGCCAGGTCGCGCTCGATCGCAGCGGCGTCGAGCTCGCCCGCCGGCGCGTGGAACGGACGCACGCAGCCACCGCCGGCGAAGCGCTGCCGCGCGCGCACGAGCAACGCCAGCGACGCGGGCGCGCCGTACGCCGGCCGCGTGGGCGTGGCGGCCGCCGCCATCGCCTCGAGCTCGGCGAGCGCGGTCGCGATGCGCGGGTCGCCGTCGGGCGCGATCGCCGCCGCCACGAACAGGCACGCGGCGCGCGTGTGGATCGCGGCGTCGGCGCCGCCCGGCAGACACGGCGCGACCGCGGCGTCGGCGGCGGCCTGATCGTTCGCCATCCACGCCAGCATCCCGAGCGCCGCGCGACGCAGCGGCCGTCGCGCCGGCGGCGCCATGGCGAGCGACTCCGCGTAGAGCTCGCGCGCCTGCGGGAGCTCGTCGCGCAGCGCGCGCACCTTGGCGAGCCCGGCCAGCGTGTCCTCGCCGCGCGCCAGCGACAGCGATTCCTCGGCGAGCGCGAGCGCCTGGTCGAGCTCACCGGCGATCGCGAGCGTGGTCGCGTGCACGCCGACGGCGTCGGCCTCGCCGGGATACGCGTCGTGATAGCGCCGCCCGACCTCGACGGCCGTGGCCGGCTCGTCGGCGAGCAGCAGCACGCCCGAGTAGTGGTCGAAGATGCGGCCGCGGAACCGCTTCGCGTTGGCCTGGTACAGGTCGCGATACGCGGGCAGCGCCAGGTCGTACTGCGCGGCCTTGAACGCCATCTCGGCGGCCCAGAACGCGAGCTCGTGATCGGCGCCGGCGTGCAACAGCTCCTCGCGCGCCGCCGCCGGCCCGCGCTCGTCGAGGGCGATCACCGCCCGCAGCAGCGCCTGGTCCTTGCCGTGCGTCTTGCCGACGAGCGCCCGCGCGCGCGTCACGGCTTCGGCGCGATCCGCGTCCGTGCCGCCGAAGAGCACGAGATAGGCGAGCGCGCGCGGATGCGTGGGATCGACGCGCAGCGCCGCGCGCAGCGACGAGAGGGCCTTGTCGCCGTAGAACACGTCGTACTCGTCGAGCGCCTTGGTGACGTACGCGTCGCCGGGCCGCGCCGGCGGCGGCTGCGTCCACCACCACACCCCCGCCGCGATGAACAAGGACACCACCAGCGCCGCCGCCGCGAAGAGCGGCCACCGGCTCACGCGCTTGCCGTACAGCTCGTCGCGCGTGGCCACGAGCGCGCCGTGGAGCTCCGCCATCGACGCCGTGCGCGCCTCGCGGTCGTGCGCGATCGCCTTCGCCACGAGCGACGACACCTGCGCCGGCACCGGCTCCTCGAGCCGCGGCGCATCGCCCTTCGAGATCTCGGCGAACAGCTCGTCGACGGTGCGTGCCTTGAACGGCGGCTTGCCGGCGACGATCTCGTGGGCGAGGACGCCGACCGAGAACACCTCGGTGCGCTCGTCGGGCGGCTCACCCGCGATCTGCTCGGGCGCCATGTACATCGGCGTGCCGAGCAGCGTCCCCGCGCGCGTCGCGTACTCGCTGCTCGACGACCCCGGCTTGGTCAACACGCCGGGCTCGCTCGCCACCGTCGCGTCGAGCGCCATGTCGTCTCTCGACGGCGGCGGCGCGTCGTTCACCGTCTCGGCCAGCGACGCGTCGCTCGCGATGCGCCGCGTCGCGACCGGCGCCACCGCCGGTGAGTCGGCGAGGCGCGCGAGTCCGAAGTCGAGCACCTTCACGTGGCCGTCCTTCGTGACCATCACGTTGGCCGCCTTGATGTCGCGATGGAGGATGCCGCGCGCGTGCGCCGTCCGCAGCGCGTCGGCGACGGAGATGATCCAGCCCAGCCCTCGCTCGAGCGGCGGCGGCCCGTCGCGCCGCAGCAGGTCGGCCACCGTGTGGCCCTCGACCAGCTCCATCACCAGCACGTCGCGCCCCTCCGACTGCACGATGTCGAAGAGCGTGACGACGTTCGCGTGTGGCACCGCCGCCGCGGCCCGCGCCTCGCGCAACATGCGCGCGCGCCGCTCGGGGTCGCCGGCCACGTCCGGCGGCAGGAGCTTCACGGCGACCAGGCGGTCGAGACGTTCGTCACGCGCGCGCCAGACCTCGCCCATCGCGCCCCGGCCGATCGGCTCGATCAGCCGGTACGGCCCGATCACGTCCCCGGCGGCGCTCATGGTTGCCCCTTCGCGCCGGCTCGCGCGATGACGCGCTCGGCCGCTCCGTCGCGGGCGCTACCCCAAGGCGCGCTTCGCGCGCGGCCCCGCTCCTCGCGGCTGGCGCTCATGGCGCCTTCCATTGTACGAGCCCGGGTTGCACGCAGCGCGAACTCGTGGCGCAATCTCGCCATGAGAATCTTGCTCGCCTCGGCGCTCTCGCTCGGTCTGTCGTTCGTCGTCCTCGGCTGCAGCGGTCCCGCCAAGAAGGCACCCGCCGGCCCCGCCGCCGACGACGTGCCCCAGGAGGTCACCTGCTGCTTCGACCCGACCGCCGAGGGCGCCGAGCGTCAGATGGTGGCGGTCGACAAGTGCCCCGAGGAGCAGCGCAACCCGGTCGACGCGTGCAACGTCGGCCCGGGCGAGAACGAAAAGCCCATGTGAGGGCTTCCTGGCAGCTCACTCCGGGACGAGCTGGAGCGCGATCTCGAACGACGCCTCGGTCGGCTCGCCGTCCGAGTCCTTCGGCACGTCGAAGCGCCAGTTGCTCATCAGGCCCTCGACGCAGCTGTCGAGACCGGAGTTGAAGCCGCTGGCCTTCGGGCTCACGGTGCGGCCGCTCTCGTTGACGGTGAACGACAGCTTCACCTTGCCGCGCGCCGTCGGATCGGTCTTGAGCAGGTCCTTGTGGCAGCGCTTGAGGCCCGCCATGTACGCGCTCATGATCTTGCGCAGCACGGCGTCGGGCGTGAGCGAGCTGTCGTCGAACGCCTTCTTGTCGGCGACCGAGATGCGGCCGGTCGGGACCTTCTCCTGATCCTTGCCGTCCTGCGCGCTCGCCGGTCCGGTGGGCCCGTCGACGACGGGACCGGTGCCGGTGCCGGTGCGCGGGCCACCGCCGCGCGGACCGCGACCCGCGGCGCCGCCGCCGATCGCCGTCTGCTGACCGGAGGCCGCGACCTCGTCGAGCTGCTTGCCGAGATCCGAGCCCGGCTTGCGCTTCTCCATGTCGCCCGAGAAGCCGCTGCCCGCCGCGTCGTCGGAGAAGAGCATGTCGGCGTAGGCCTTCGACTGGTCCTGCAGCGCGACCGCGTCCTCGGCCTTGCGGCCGCCGCCGTCGTCGGCAGGCTTGGGCTTGTCGCCGCCGGTCTTGGGCTTGTCCTGCGTCTTCGGCTTGTCCTCGGCCTTGGGCTTGTCCTCGGTCTTGGCCGCGGTCGCGTCCTCGGTCGGCTCCTGCGGGAGCACGAACTCGTCGCGGACCTCGTACGACTCCTCCTGGAACGTCGCGCGCGCGGCGCGCTCGGCCATGTCGCCGCCGGTGTCGGGGTCGTTGATGAAGACCGCCCAGAACATGAAGCCGAAGTGGAACGTGATCGAGATGGCGAGGATCACCATCAGCTGCGGATCGAGGCGGTCCGCGAGCGTGCCGCGCACCGAGTGCGGCAGCATCGGCCGCGGCTGCATCGGCGGCTCGGTGACGAACTGGAACAGCAGCGTCAGCTCGCCGACCGACACCTTGCCGCGCGCGTGCTCGGACAGCGGCATCACCCAGTGCTCGCCGACGCGCTGCGCGCCGCCCTGGCCGCGCGCCACGTCGAGCGTCATGACGCGATCGCCGTCGGAGACGCGACCGTCCATGTTCTGCGTGAAGTTGAGGATGTAGCGACCCTCGTGCACGCCGAAGATCGTGAAGCTCCTCGGCAGGCCCTCGACCGGGATCGAGAAGGTGTTCTTCGCCGACTGACCGAGCGAGACATCGAGCCGGTCGCGGATGAGCCGCTCCTCGACGATCTTGCCGCCGAGGAGCACGCCGATGCGCAGGATGCGGCGGCGGTGGCCGGATTGCGGTTGTTGCCGTGCGGTCGCCATCAGAAGGGGGCCTTGGTGACGGTGGCGATGATGAGCGGGAGGAAGTCCTGCTTCAAGGACTCCCATTCGTAGTTGATGTTCTTGGCCTGGAGCACGTAGACGACGCTCGGGCGGGGCACCTTGCCGCACACCGCGATCACCGTGTCGATGACGTGCACCTTCTGGCCGTTCCGGTACTCGACGTGGAAGTTCTTCCCGCCCGCCTTTCCGGCCTCGCCTTCCTGCTGGTCGCAGCCTTCGGCGCGCGCGTCGGTCGACGGCACGGCGAGAGAGAGCAGTGCGAAAGCAGCAACGGCAATCGTCCGCATGGCTAGTTCTCCCTCACGGTCTGGCGGCCTTCGCGCGCTTCTTTTCCTCGCGCTTGATGAGCTTGGTGACGTCCTTGATCCGCTCGTCGTACAGCGCCATGTTGACGCCGGGCATGTTCTTGTACTCGTCGAAGTAGGTCTTCGCCCTGTTCAAACGCGCGAGCGTGTCCATCGGTCCAGACGTGGTCGGGAATGGGTCGGCGTCGAGGTAGAGGAGTCCGAGATTGTAGTAGGCCGGCCCGTAGTTCTTGTCGGCGGTCTGGGCGCGCTTGAAGGCATTCTCGGCCTTTGCGACCCACTCGTCCTTGCCGCCCGCGCCCGCGTCGAAGTCACCGCTGATGCCGCGGTACGCCGAGCCGAGCGAGTTCCAGGTCGCCGCGTCGTTCTTGCCGAGCTGCCCGGTGAGCTTCTCGTAGGTCTCGACCGCGTCCCGGTACTGCTTGTTGGTCAGCTGGTGCACGCCCAGGTTCACGAGCGCGCTCGCAAACGATGGCGACAGCGAGACCGCCTTCTTGTAGGCGGCGAACGCCTTCTGCGGCTCGTTGAGCTTGTCGTAGACCAGCCCGTACACGTAGTAGAGGTACTCGTTATCGCGCGACGTGGCGCGCTTCTCGAGGAGACCGTCGAGGATGACCTCGGCCGTGTCGTAGAGGCGCTTGTGGTAGTTGGCGTGCGCGATCACGACGATCGCGTCGATGCTGGTGCCGTCGACGGCGAGCGCGGCGCGCGCCTCGCGGATCGCACCGTCGGGATCGGGCGTCGTCGCGCCCAGCATCCCGCGTGCGACGCGGAGGTGCTGCTCGACCTGGGTGCGCGCCTGCTCGGGCGAGATGTCGAGGTTCGGCGGCACGATGGACGGCCCAGCCCCGCCGCCGGTGCCCTTGACGTCGTCCGCGGTTCCCACCACCCCGTCAGGGCCCGGGTCCGACGTGAACATGCCGTCGGCCGTCGGCGTTCCGGTGCCCGCGCCCGTGCCGTCTCCACCGGGTCCACCCTCGCCATCGTTCGTGGGATCCCCGTCGTTCATCCCGGACGCGTCGCTCCCACCGCCACTCCCCTTGCCCCCGCCCGTCGGCGTCGTGGTCTTGCCCTTGTCCTTGCCGCCGCACGCACCTGCACCGGCGACACACAACGCGAGGACGATCGCTGCGAACCGGCTCATGGGGCCTCCGTTCCGGTGAACAGCTCCTGGTGTAGCACCGGGAACTGGTCGGGGAACTCGCGGTTCAGGTTCTCGAGGGCAAGCTGGCTCCACCTGTTGGAGACTCCGGACTTCTTCGCCAGATCGACAACCTCGATCCACTGCGCCTTGGCTTGATCGACGTACTTGGCGAGATTGTTCGACAGTTGCTCCTCGTACGCGGCGACCGCGCCGGCATCCGGGTTCTTCCTGTCGATATCGAGGATGAACTTGGGCGTCGGTGCGTTCGCGAGCTTGAAGGCGAAGTCGCTGAGCGTCTCACCGAAGCGCACCTTGGCTGCCATCGAGTACTCGGCCACGCCGTAGTCATCGAGCACCAGGTACTTGTCCTGAGCCTCGGTGGTGAGCTTCTCGAGGTTGGCCTTCAGCGCCTGCGCGCGTTTGATGTCCTTCGCGCTCTCCGTGATCTTGTAGGGCTGCCACTTCGTCGTGAAGTGCTTCTCGGCGAAGTACAGCTGCCACTCACCGGCGAGCTTGGCGCCGCGCGTGTTCTGGGCCGCACCGACCGCGCGCCACGCGTCGATCGACTGCTGGCCCGCCGCCTCGGCGTTCTTGGTGTTGCCCTTGCGCTTCCACAGCACCGCCGTGTCGTAGTAGCTCGCGACGTAGTCGTCGGCGTTGCCGTTGTCCTTGCCGTACAGCTTCCGCCAGCGGTCGTACGCCGTGACCATGTTCCCGACGTCGGTGGCCGAGCGGTAGATCCGCGCGATCGAGAAGAGCGCGCGATCCTTGTTGCGGCGGTCGGTCTCCTCGCGGTCGTACTTGTTGAACAGGTCGACCGCCTGCTTGAAGTCGCGGTCGAGCTCGGCCAGCGCCGCCGCGTTGAACAGCGCCTCGAGCGCGATCTCGTCGGTCGTGCGCTGGCGCTCGCCACCCAGCGGCGGCGGCGGCTTGATGCCGCGCTTCTTGGCGTCCTTGGCGACGGCGTAGAGCTCGAGGTTCGTCGCGATCGCCGCGTCGTAATCGAACACGCTGCCCTGGCTCATCGCCGTGAGCCGCATCGCCTCGAGGAAGTAGGGGCTCTCGCGGAACGGCTTGTCCTTGCTCTGCGTGAACTCCTTGTAGAGCGAGATCGCCGTCTTGGGACGGTCACCGAGGCTGTAGTTGGCCGCGGCGTTGTAGAGCGCGGTCGGCTTGTCGGTGTCGGTCGGCGGCGCGACCTTGTAGAAGCGGTAGAAGACCTCGGCGGCCTCGATGTACTTGCCGTCGGCCGACAGCGCCTCGCCGCGCTTGAACTCGACCGAGCGGTTCTGCGACTGCGCCATCTCGATGGCCTTGGCGTCGCCGCACTTGCCGGAGATGAACTTCTGGTTGACCTCGGTGAACTTGTCGAGGCGCCCGGTCGCCTCGTACACCGAGAGCAGCGCGTCCTTGGCCTTCACCGACTCGGGCACGCCGCAGAACTTGGCCATCACCTTCTCCATGCGCGCGATCGCGTCGTCGACGTGGAGATAGGCCAAGGAGACCAGCGCCGCGTTGAGGCCCTGGATCGGCGCGGTCTGCGGATCGTTGACGACGTTCTGGTACTCGTCCCACTCCTTCTGCATCGTCACGTAGAGCGCGGGGATGGGCTGCGGCGTGAGCGGCTGCTGCATCGCCTTCAGCTCGGCCGACGTCGGCACCTTGAGCGGCTGGAGCTGGCCGGCGGCGACCTGGCGCGCGACCTCCATCTCGTACGAGGTCAGGATGTCCTTCGCCGACTGGAGGAAGAACACCTCCGACAGCTCACGGTGATCGCGGACCCAGCGGTACTGCTCGACGGCCTCGAGGTACCGCTCGCTGAAGAAGAGCGCCTCACCCTGGTAGTAGGTGAACTCGTAGACGTAGTCGCTCTCGGGGTACTGCGTGATGAAGGTGCGGTAGAGGTCGACGGCGGCCTGATAGAGCTTGAGGTACTCCTCGCGGACGACGGCCTCGGTCTTGCCGCCGGCCTCCCACTCCTTGCGCAGGTTGGTCGCGGCGAGGTGCGTGTTGCGCGCGGCGGCGTAGAGCGCGCGCTCCGCGATCCGGCGCTGGTTCTCCATCGCCTCGCGGTCCTTCTCGTTGGCGAGGTACCAGGGCGTGCCCGGCGCGTAGCGCGTCGCGAGCTCGCCCGCGGCCTGGTCGGCGGCGAACTTGTCGCCCTTCGCTTCGAACGCGTTGACGATCTCCTGGTGCACGACCGGGTTGCGCGGGTGCAGCTCCCACGGCGGGCCGATGGCGATGCGATAGCTGTCGACCGCCTGGTCGTAAGCCTGGAGCTCCATGAACGCGGCGCCCATGGCCTCCCACACGTCGCGGACGTGCGGCTCGTTCTCGCGTCCCTTGTAGAACTCTCTGGCGCGATCGAAGGCCTTCACCGGATCGGTGTCGGTCTCGCCCTCCCACGGATCGGTGAAGGCGACGGCGATGTACTGCAGCGACTCCTCGCGCAGCTCGAGCGACGGGATCGCGCCCTTGGCGAGGAGCGCGTCGTAGAGCTTCACGCTCTCGTCGAAGCGCTTGATCGAGTCGAGGAGGAAGTCGCGCTTGTAGAACGCCCAGGCCAGCTTGTAGAGCGCCTCGGCGTAGAGCGGCGAGTCCTTCGCGCCCTCGACGACCTTGTTGTAGGCGGAGATCGACTCGTCGAGCTCGCCGGGAACGGTGAAGTGGTAGTCGGCGACGCCGCGCACCCAGGCGTGGCGCACGAGCTCGGGGTCCGCGCCGTCCCACGCCTTGCAGTCGGCGTAGGGCGTGAGCAGCGTCTTGTTGTCGGTGCGCGCGAGCGCCTCGTCCTTGGTCGGCAGCGGCGGCGGCGCGTCGGTCCACTTGTACTTGTTGGCGCACGCGAGCGCGAGGAAGAGCATCATCGAGCGACGCTCGTCCTTGGTCTTGCCGTAGTGGCCGACCAGGTAGAGCACCGCCGGCATCTGCCGGTACTCGGGGAACTCGGTGAGGATGCGCTCCCAGTACTCGAGCGACTTCGAGTAGTCGGCGATGACCTCGGCGGACATGTCCGCGGTGTCGACGGCCTCGTCGGCGACGTCGAGGTAGAGGTCGCCGAGGCGGAACATCGCGTCGGGCGTGAACTGCTTGTGGTCCGGGTGATCCTTGATGAACTGCTCGAGCAGCGCGATCGTGTCGGCGTGTTTGTTCTTGCGGCGCGTCTCCGCCTCGGCGATGCGCTTGGCGTAGCGGTCCTCGAGCTCGCGGGTCTTGTCGTCGAAGGAGCGGAGCAGGAGGTCGCGCATGCGACGGTGATGCTCGTCGGCCTTGCCGATGTACGCCTTCCACTCGGACTCGACGTCGCGTAGCGCGTTGCGCTCGGCCTCCGACAGCGGCGTGCCGCTGCCGAGGAGCGGCGTGGTCGGCGCCTGCGGGTTCTGCTGGCCGAGGCCGGGACCGTTGGGCGGATCCTGGACCGGCACGGCGCCGGGTTGCGCGATCGCGAGCGACGGCGCCGCGATCAGCGTGGCGAGCGTCAGCGCCAGCGAACGACGAAGGACGCGGCCGGCGGTCCTCATTTCAGACCTCCCGAGGTCGCGGGCGGTGTCGTCGACGCCGGCGGCGTGCCGGGCGGCACGATGGGCGCCGGCGGCTGCTGCGCCTTCTTCGCGCGCTCTTCCTCGAGGCGCTGTTCTTCCTTCGCCTCGTCGATGAGGTCGGAGAACTCGTCCTTGAGCTGCTTGATCTCGCGCGACTTGTCGAGGTTGATGCGCTGGAGGTCGTCGTCCGACTCCTCCTTCTGCGACCAGTTCACGTCGACGATGCCGACGTCCGAGCGCACGAGCACCTCGTAGAACTTCGACTTCACGTCGCGGAACGCGTTGCCGAGCACGGTGCCGCCGAGCGCGCGCGACTCCGCCTCGTAGAGCAGGAACTCGCGCCGGTACGACGCCAGCTCCGCCTTCTCGTGCAGCACCGACTCGCGCACCTCGGTCAGCGCCACCTCGACGATCTCGTCGATGGTCGCGTTGGTCACGTCGAGGCCGTTGATGACCGCGTCGGCGCGCCTCATCAGATCATTGATGCGGGTGTCGTTCACCAGGGCGCCCACGACGCGGTGCTCGGTGGCGAGCGCGCCACGCAGCTCGGCGCGCAGCTTGCGGGCCTCGAGGGTGACGTCGTCGCCGGTGCCGGCCTGATCGCGGCCGAGCGTGATCTCGCGACGCACGTTCTCGAGCTCGCCGTGCATGGCGTCGATCTCGAGGTTGAGCTCGGTGATGACCTTCACGGCCTCGAGCTTCTGGTTCTCCCAGGCGGTCTTCTGCGCCGGGTCCTTGGGCTCGGCCGATTCCTTCAGGAACTTGTCGATCGCGACCACCGTGGCCTGCGTCGTGTCGATCGCCAGCTGCACCTCGGCCGTCGAGCGCTCGAGCTCGTCGTACTCGGCGCGCGCGCGCTCGACGCGCTTGCCGTACGCGACGTCGGCGTCGGGCAGATCGGCGAGCCGCTTCTCGAGGGCCTTGCGCGCCGAGACGGCGCCGTCGGTCGACGCGATCTGCGCGCCCGAGGCGCTGCGCCGCGCGCGGTTGAGCTCCTCCTCGGCGAGGCGCACGCGGATCTTGAGGACCTCCTCGAGGATCTCCTGCGAACGGCTGCGCTTGGTGGCGAGGCTCGGGAACACGTTCACGCGGTTCGGCGCCGACAGCGCGGCGTCGAGGCGTTCGATGGTGCGCTCGGCCTCGACGATCTCCTCCTGGATCGTGCCCAGGTCGGTCTCGATCGTCATGACGCGCTCGACGTTGGGCTCGTCGCGGATCCACGCCGCAGCGATCTCCGGCATCGTCGAGTTGGTCTGGAACGTCGTCGACGAACGGCCGGTGATCTGCGCCAGGAACACCTGCGGGTCCTCGTTGGCCTCGATGATCTTGCCGAGCTCGTCGTGCGGCGGCTGATACGTCGCGTGGGTGGCGTCGAAGATGTCGGTCGCCTTCAGGTACTCCTCGGCGCCGCTGGCGGCGCCGGTGTCGAGGCCCTGCACGAGCTTCTCGTGGATGCTCTGCGCCTTGCGCACGCGCAGGTTGCCCTCGAGGATCTTCACAGTCGGCAGCTTCTGCGAGGTCGGGTCGGCGAGGGCGAGGAGCTCGAGCGCGCGCAGCGCCTTGTCGAACTGCTTGGCCTTCACGTAGACCCACGCGACCTCGTAGAGCGCGTCGGGGAAGAGGTCGCTCTTGCGGTCGATGAGCAGGTACGTGTCGATCGCCTTGGTCGGCTGATCGCGCTCGTAATACAGGCGGCCGAGCGCCAGCTGCGCCAGCTCCTGCACGCGGCGATCGTCGTCGGTCTTCGGCTCGCGCTCGAGGAGCGCGCCAAACGCCTGCGTCGCCTTGCCGAGGTCCTTCTTCGCGACGTACGTGACGCCCAGGTAGTACTGCGCCTGGAAGCCGTACTCCGTGGTCGCGCCGACTTGCGTGAACCAGGTGACCGCCTCGTCGTAGTTGCCGGCGCTGAAGCTGTACTTGCCGCGCACGTACGGCACCGACGGGCGACGCTTGTCGCCGGGGACGCGGTCGAGATCGGCGAGCCACTCCTCGACGCCCTCGGACTCGCCCATGATGAGCGAGAGCTCGATGAGGCGCTCGAGCGACTGCTGGTAGTACTTGCTCGACGGACCGACTTCCTTGACGAGCCGCGCGAAGTTCGCGCGCGCGCCGACGCGGTCGGTCTTCTGGAACAGCGACTCGCCCAGGTAGTAGAGCGCGGTGTCGAAGTCCCGGCCCTTCTGATCCTGCGCGACGTAGTCGTAGAGGAGCAGCGCCGCGTTGTCGAAGTTGCCCACGCCGAACGCGACCTGCGCGTCGATGAGGCGACGCGCCATGACGTCGGCCTTCTTGGGCTGCTTCGACGGCTTCTTGATGCCCGAGCCGAGCTCGCGCGCCTCGGCCTCGAAGCTCACGAGCTTCTTGCCGGTGTCGTCGAGGACATCGCCGAACGCCGACGAGACCGGGGTGGCCATCGCGGCCAGTGCGGCCGCTAGCAGGACGGGGCGCAGTGCCATCTCAGTTGTCCTTGGCACCCGAACCGGCGGTGACCTTGAAGTCGATGGCCGGTCGCTTGTCGAGCGGGGTCGTCGGGCCGCCCTTCTCGAAGCCGACGGCCTCGATGCGCGTCGCCTTGCCTTCGGCGGCGGTGAACGTGTGGCTCGAGCGGACGGTGAACGTGTACTTCGTGAGGTACTTGAACACGCCGTACCCGTGGCCCTTGTAGATCGCGAGCACGCTGATGGTGTGGCTGCCCGGCGAGATGGGGCCGGTGAGCACGTCGAACGACTTGGTCTTGTAGAGGTTCGTGTTGGTCTCTGCCGACCGCGCGAAAATCTGGGTGCCGTCGAGCGCGTACACCAGGCGGTGCAGACGGAACGAGCTGCCCATGCGGTTGACGTGCACGAGCGTGGCCTGCGCGCCGACGCCACCGCCGAGGACGGCCTCCTTCAGCTGCGTGGTGCGCGCCTTCGCACGCCACGCGCGCTCCTTGAGGGCCTGCACGCGCTGCTCGAGGCGGCGCAGACGCAGGTTCACCGGCATCTGCTCGGGATCGACGGGAACACCGTCGGCGTTGGTCGCGAGCGTGGGGTCACCGCCGGGCACCGCGCTACCGCTACCGCTACCGGTGCCGGGCGCCGGAGGCGTGCCGGGAAGTGGCGCGGGCGTCGGTGTGGTGGCCGGCGTCGTGGTCGGCGTCGTCGGCTTCGCCGTGCCCGAACCGGCGCCGGGCAACGGCGTCGCCGGCGGAGTCGTCGTGGGCGGAGTCGTCGTCGGTGGCGTGGTGGTCGGCGGCTTCGCCGAACCAGAGCCGGCGCCGGGCGGCGTCGCGCCTGGCTGCGCCGAGCTGGTAGCCGCGAACAGCGCGCAGACGAGGACAGAAAGAACGGTGGATCGAATCCGCATGATCGAAGCTCCCGGACCGGCCGAAGGCGGGGGCGACTCGAAGAGCGATTCTCCGAATCGTATGGGGCAGTTGTAACACTGCCCCCCGGGGCGATCAAACGTGCCCGGGCGCCACAGCTGGCCCGGGTGGCGCCCATCACGCGGGTCGTGAACGCGGCTTCACAGAAATCAGCCGCCAGAGCGCCTCCAGAACCTGCTGAACGCCCTCGCCGGTGGCGGCCGACATGGTCAGGAGCTCGATCCCGCGCGCGGCGAATTCACCGCGCAGCTCGTCGACGCTCCCGTGCTGGGTCCCGGCGTCGATCTTGTTGAGCACGACGACCTGCGGGGTGTCGGAGAGCTCCGGGGCGTACCGGGTGAGCTCGCCGTTGATGACGTCGAAGTCGGCGATCGGCGAACGCTCGGGCCCCGTGGTGAACGTGTCCTCGACGATGTGGAGCAGCGCGCGGCAACGCTCGACGTGGCGGAGGAACTGGTGGCCCAGGCCGGCGCCCTCGGCCGCGCCCGCGATGAGCCCGGGGATGTCGGCGATGACGAAGGACCGCTCGTCCGAAAGCCGGACAACGCCGAGGTTGGGCACGAGCGTCGTGAACGGGTAGTCGGCGATCTTGGGGCGCGCGCGCGACACGCTCGCGATGAAGGTCGACTTCCCGACGTTGGGGAAGCCGAGGAGCCCGACGTCGGCGAGGAGCTTGAGCTCGAGGCGCAGCATCTTCTGCTCGCCGGGCGTGCCGGGCTCGGCCTGGCGCGGCGCCTGGTTCCACGGCGTCTTGAAGTGGATGTTGCCCTTGCCGCCCTTGCCGCCCTGGGCGACGACGGCGCGGGCGCCCTCGATGTCGAGGTCGGCGACCAGGTCGCCCGTCTCCGCGTCGGTCACGACAGTGCCGACGGGGACGCGCAAGATGAGGTCGGGGCCGGCGGCGCCGTACTGATCCTTCGAGCGACCGTTCTCGCCCTTGGTGCCCTTGTAGTGGCGCTGGTAGCGGAAATCGAGGAGCGTGCCGAGCTGCACGTCGGCGACGAGGATGACGCTGCCGCCGTCGCCGCCGTCGCCGCCCGAGGGTCCGCCGCGCGGCACGTTGTCCTCGCGCCGCATGGCCGCCGAGCCATCGCCGCCGTCACCGGCTTTTACTTGTATGGTTGCCTCGTCGATGAACTGCATGGCGGCGGCCCCGTTCGGGGCTGACAGTTATGGCTGACGTGGTTGCCGGGTCAAGGGCCGCGAGGGCCTGGCTCTCGACGGTCGGCCGCCCGGTCGCCCGGCGGGCCGCCCCGACCTGGGCCGGCGTCGCCATCGTGGCGGGCGTGGTCATGGGCGGAAACGGGATGTCCCCCGCAGATTTCGTGATGATGGCGTCGTCGTCGGTTCGGGCCGTGGCGGTGCTGGCGGCGGCGTGGCTGCTCCTGTCGAGCGCGGCCGTGCGAGTGGCGTTCGACGCGCCCGGGGCCCGGTACCTGCGGTCGCTGCCCGGCGCCGTGCTCGGCGAACGGTTCGCGCTCGTGGCCGCCGCGGCCGTGGTGCATGCGCCGTGGGGCGCGGTCTGGATCGCGGGGAGCCCGGGTCGGGGCGCGCTGATCGGGGTCGCGTCCTGGGCCGCGATGACGGCCGCGTCGCTCGTCGTCGCCGCGCTGGCCGGCCGCTTCGTGCGCGCGCCGCGTGTGCCGCGCTGGACGTCGCCGATCGGCGCCCTGGCCGGCGTCCACGCGCGCAGCCTCACCCGCCGCCGCGTATCGGCGCTCGTCGCGGGCGCGGGGCTGGCCGCGCTCGGCGGCGCCTTCGCGGCGCTGGTGATCGGCCACGAAGCACGCGACGCCCGCGACGCGATCGTCGTCAGCGGCGCGGTCGCGTCGATCGCCCTCGCCGCGTCGCTGATCGCCGCGGCCACCGCCGTCTCCGAGAGCGATCGCGCCGTCGGCTGGATGTCCGCCGCCATGGCGATCGCACCGTCGACCCGCCGCGCCTCCTCGGCGATCGTCCTCGGCATCCTCGGCATCGCCGCCGGCTTGACGGCCACCGCCGCGGCCCTCGCCGTGGCGTCCCTCTCGCCGTCGATGCTGCTGGCCGTCGTCGGCACCAACGCCGCGATAGGTCTCGGCACCGGCCTCGCCGCCGTCGAGGTGGGCACCCGCGCTCGCCGCATCGACGCCGCCACCGGCGGCCGCGCCGTCGACGGCTCGCGCGTCCTCGTCGGCCTGCTCCTCGTCGGCGTCATCGGCCTCGTCGCCATCGGCATCTTCCACGAGCTCGGCGTCGCCGCCTTCGTCGCCATCGGCGCCGGCGCCGCCGCCGGCGGCACCTCGCGGAGCCCCTCGTGATCGCGCGCCCCACCGACGCCGTGCGCAGCGGTCACGCAATCGCGCAGCCCGCTCGCGCGATCCCGCGCCACTGGCACCCCTCGGTCCGGAAGTCGTTACCCAGATGGGTAACTCCCCGTGCGCCGCTTGCCCATCTGGGAAACCACTCCGTCCAGCCCCCCCACCCCCTCGGCCGGAAACTGTTAACCAGATGGTTAACTCCCCCGACAGTACATAACCATCTGGGTAGCGACTTTGCCGAGCACCTCCTCTCCCGCGGCCGCTCGATCAGCCATTTCGCGACTGGATCCGGATCCAGTTGGCTTCACGTGAGTCGCCCGCGAGCCGCCGTCGACGATTCGGTTCTCCACGTGGCTCGCCCGCGAGCCGCCCACGTGGGCGACGCGATCGGCGGTGCGCCATGATCGAAGTGCGCGACGTGACGAAGCGGCGCGGAGGGCGGATCGTCGTCGACGAGGTGTCGTTCGTCGTGAAGGGCGGCGAGGTCGCGGCGCTGGTCGGCGCGAATGGCGCGGGCAAGAGCACGCTGCTCGCGATCGTCGCGGGATCGCTCGCGCCGGATCGCGGGTGGGTCGCAATCGCCGGCGCGACCTCAGGCCGCCGGCGGCAGCTCGGCTACGTGCCCGAAGCCGCGGATCCGCCGGGGCATCTCACCGGCGGGGAGCTCCTCTCCCTGGCAGCCGCGCTACGCGGTGCGCCGCCGCTCGACGAGCAGACGCGCAAGCGGCTCGGCGTGGAGACGCTCGACGGCCATCGCATCGAGCGCATGTCGCTCGGTCAGCGTCGGCGCGCGTGTCTCGCCGCGGCGCTCGTCGGCGATCCGGTCGCGCTCGTCCTCGACGAGCCCGACAACGGCCTGGATGTGGACGGCCTCGACGCGCTCGTCGAGCTGATCGCCGCGGCGACCGCACGCAACGCCGCGGTTCTCGTCGCCACGCACGATCCCGCGGTGCGCACGCGCCTCGGCGCCCGCGAGATCGTCCTCGACGGCGGCAAGGTCGCCGCACCGTAGCCGGCCACGCGCGCGGCTTCAGTCCTGCGCCTTGTAGTCCATCGCGATCATTCCGTCACCACGCTCTCGGCCTCGACCGAGAAGCCGATCGACAGCCGATCCGCGACGCCATCGTCGTCGGTGTCGACATCCGCGCCCAGCAGCGTCGAGACCGCGGGCGACGCGCGCAGCTCCGCGACGGTGATCGTGCCGTCGTGGTTCATGTCGACGGTCTTCGCGAACAGCGAGCCACGGGCGAGCTCGTCGGTCAGGAACGCCGCCGCGGGCGCGAGCGCGGCGTCGCCGAGCTCGACCGCCACACCGATCACGAGCGTCACGTCGGCGCCCGCCGACTCACGCGCCGACACCGTGAACGCGAGCGCCGATTCCCACGCCGCGTCGTCGGCCATGCCGGCGCCGTCGGCGAAGTAGCCGACGGGCACGAGCCCGACGCCACCCTCGGCGGCCGTACCATCGCCGCTCGCCGGGACGCCGTCGTCGACGATCTCGGGGCGCCCATCGCGATCGGCGTCCGCTCCGCGGGCGAGCCGGGCGCTCCAGTCGCGCTCGTCCTCGCAGCGCTCCACCATCGCGAGCCATTGCACCTCGCGCTCGGCGAGGCGATCGCTCAGCCACATCTCGGCGTCCCACTCCTCGTACACGGCGTGCAGCGAGGCGTTGAGCGCGCCGAGCTGGTTGTCGATCACGCGATCGCCATCCAGATCGAACCCGAGCATCGCGGCCTCGCCCCCGGTGCGCGGCAGATGCACCGACGTGATCCGCAGCTGCTGGGTCCGGCATGGCCCGGTCATCCCGCCGTCATCCGGCAGGTCGTCCGCGCAGCCAGACATCAAGGAGCCAACGACGAGGATAGGTGGAAGGAGGTGTCGTACCCACATGGGTACACCTTCTACCCGCGAAAGGTCGGACCAGTCAACCACTTTCGTTTCGATTCCTATCCAGAATCAATCCAAGCTGATAAGAGACGGCCATGGCGGCCCCCCGGCCCTGGCGTGAGGTGGCGACCGGCTACGACGCGGGGGCCGCGACCTACGACGAACGCCACGGTGCCCCGGCCGACCCCGCCAGCCGGCGCCGGACCGCACGCATCGAGGCCCCGCTCCTGGCCGCCGTTCGCGGTCGCGGCCGCCTCCTCGAGCTCGGCGTCGGCACGGGCCGCCTGCTCGCGCAGCTCGCGCGATCCGGCACCGGCGCACGCACCGCGATCGGCGTCGACATCTCCGCCGCCATGCTCGCCGAGGCGGCGCGCAAGAGCCTCACCGTCCTCCGCGCTGACGCGCATCGCCTGCCCTTCGCAGCCGCCCGCTTCGACGCGATCCTCGCCGGTGGCGGCGTCTTCCGCTACCTCGACACCGACGCCGCGCTCACCGAATGCGCGCGCGTCCTCGCCCCCGGCGGCGTCCTCGCGATCCACCAGTTCGGCGCCGCGACCTTCCGCCTCCGCGGCGGCGCGCGCGCCCCCGATCCGCGCGTGCGTGAGCTGCGCCACGTCGACGAGCTCCTCGTCCCCGCCTCCGCAGCTGGCTTCGACGTCGTGCGGCTCGTTCGCACGCGGTCCCTCCCCGTGGCGCCCTATGTCGTCGAGATCCCCGGATGGCTCGACCGCGCCAGCCCGCGCCAGCTGTGGAGCCAAGTGGTCGTGATCCTCCGCCGACGAGCCTGAACGGGCATGAACGCGCTAGGGTGCCCGGCCACCAACTCCGCACCCGCTCGTGCCTGAAGTCCGCTTTCACATCGCCGGCTTGCCGGTCCTCATCCGCGCCCGCGAGAGCCGCGAGCTCGCCGACCTCGCCGCGGCCTATCGCGCCTTCGCGACCGACGCGACCGAGCTCCTCACGATCGACATCGAGCGCGTCGACGACGTC
>DATLEB010000360.1:0-5877 GCA_035525615.1 Kofleriaceae bacterium
GCGGCGGGCACGGTTCTCTCGCAAGCGCGGAGCGATCGGCGCCCCGCGAAGAAGCCGCGCCCCCGAGGACGGGGGCATTGCTTCCATTTCCCCCGTCCCCCGTTCCCCGTTCCCCGTTCCCCGTCACCCGTCTCCCGTCACCCGTCACCCGTCTCCCGTCTCCCGCCTCCCGTCACCCGCCTCCCGTCACCCGTCACCCGCCACCCGTCTCCCGTCACCCCGCTCGACAGGCCGTCACCAGCGCGGCCGCGATCTCTTCGGCCTGCGCGCGGATCCGGCTCTCGTCCGGTCCCTCGATCATGACGCGTGCCTTGGCCTCGGTTCCGCTGTACCGCACGAGCACGCGCCCGTCCTGGCCGAGCTCGGTCTCGACGTTCTTGATCATCCCGAGCACGTCCGCGAGCTCCTCGAGCGGGCGCTTGCGGTCGACCTTCACGTTCACCAGCACCTGCGGCGTCCGCGTCATCACGCGCGCCAGCTCCGACAGCGGCCGGCCCTCGCGCACCATCACCGCCAGCACGCGCAGCGCGGCGACGATGCCGTCGCCGGTCGTCGCGTGATCGAGGAACACGAGATGCCCCGACTGCTCGCCGCCGAGGTTGTACCCGTTCTTGCGCATCTCCTCGACGACGTACCGGTCGCCGACCTGCGTGCGCACCAGCTTGCCGCCGGCGTCGCGGATCGCGCGCTCGAGGCCGATGTTCGACATCACGGTGGCCACGAGCGTCGACTTCGATAGCCGCCCCTCGCCGAGCATGCGCGTCGCGCACAGCGCCATCACGGCGTCGCCGTCGACGACCTCGCCTTTCTCGTCGCACAGCACCAGGCGGTCGGCGTCACCGTCGAGCGCGATGCCGACGTGCGCACCGTGCTTCCGCACCGCCGCGCACATCGAGTCGGGATCGAGCGCGCCCGCCTTGTCGTTGATGTTCTTGCCGTTGGGGTTGCAGTGGATCTGGATGACCTTGGCGCCCAGCTCCTCGAACACCGACGGACCGACGCGGTACCCCGCGCCGTTGGCGCCGTCGACGACGACGGTGATCCCGTCGAGGGTCAGGTCGGCCGGGAACGTGGTCTTGCAGTAGACGACGTAGCGGCCGCGCGAG
Source organism: Kofleriaceae bacterium (assembly GCA_035525615.1). Classification (GTDB taxonomy): domain Bacteria; phylum Myxococcota_A; class Polyangia; order Haliangiales; family Haliangiaceae; genus UBA2376. Next base: position 1,107 of record DATLEB010000360.1, read on the forward strand.
TCCTCGACCTTGCGGCTGTACCCGATGTCGCCCGAGCCGGCGCGTTGCGTGAGCAGCTCCGGTGACGCCATCAGCGTCTCGATCTCCGACTCGACCTGATCGGGGAGCTTGTAGCCGTCGCGCGCGAACAGCTTGATGCCGTTGTCCTCGAACGGGTTGTGCGACGCGCTGATCACCACGCCCGCGTCGCAGCGCATCGACGACGTGATGAACGCGATGCCGGGCGTCGGCAGCGGGCCCGTCAGCCACACGTCGGCGCCCATCGACACGATGCCCGACGCGAGCGCGGTCTCGAACATGTAGCCCGATAGCCGCGTGTCCTTGCCGATCACGATGCGCGTGTGTCGCCCTGGCTGGCGGAGGCGCGCGGCGACGGCCATGCCGAGCCGCATCACGGTGTCGCCGGTCATCGGCTCGAGGTTCGCGACGCCGCGTACACCATCGGTACCGAACAGCCTTCGTTCTGCCATGACCCCACTTACCACAACGGCGGCGCTACCGCTTCGGACCGACTCGCACCTCTGCGGGCCGGACGACGACCTGGACTCCGGAGGGCACGCCGTCGACCGCGACCTGTGCGCTCGCGCCCGCCGCCCCGTACGCGGGGCGACCGACGCGCACCGTCGGACGCACACCGGCCTCGACCAGGCGATCGATCGCGTCCTTGGCGCCGGTCAGCTCGATCTCGACCTCGCGCGGCTCGGTGGCGAGCCCGCCGACCGACAGGCCGCCCTCGCCGGCGATGAGGACCGGCGCGGTTCCGACCCAGCGCCCGGCGATGGTGACGTCGACCTCGACCGTGCCCTTCCAGTCGACCGAGACGCCCTCGGGCGGGAGCAGCGTCACCTCGACGACCAGCGCGCGCGAGCGGCCATCGACCGCGATGTCCTGCGTGCGCACCTGGCTCATCGCCGAGACCACGCCGCGCGGACCGCGCACCACGACCTTGAGCGGGTTGGTGTGCGTCGCTCCCGCGACCACGGCGTAGCCGTGAGCCGGCCGCCCCGTGATGACCGGCAGCACCTCGACCTCCTTCTCGATCGTGTCCTCGAACGCGACGCGCACCGAGCGCGGCGCGATGTCGATCACCTTGAGGCCCTCGGGGACGCGCACGAGCTTGGGGTTGATGGCGACCTCGCCGCCGCGCATCTTGCTGACGTCGAGGTTGATCTCGGCGAGCTCGCGCTCGTCGAAGCGCTTGATGCGGCGCCACGGGCCCTTGATCTGGACGCGGACCTCCTCGATACGCTCCGACACCAGCTCCTTGCCCTCGGGCAGGACGTAGGTGACCGGCACGCGCACCGAGATCTCGCGCTCCTCGTCGGAGGCGCCGACCAGCAGCAGCACGGTGAGCGTGAGCAGGAGCGCCAGGAGCTTGAGCCCGAGGTGCTCGGTGAACGCGCCGCGCAGCCACGACCCGAACGACTTCTTCTGGGACGGGTCGGGCTCGGGCCGGACCGCGGGCCGGAACGCGCCGACGGTGTCGCGCCGCACCCTCGCCGTCGCTGTCATTGTTGTTCGCTCCGGCCTGCTCGGGCTTTGCCCTCGGCCCCTTCGTCGTGGGCGCTACCCCAAAGCGAGCTCCGCTCGCGGCCCCACTCCTCGTGGCCGGCCGTCGCTGTCATTGCGCCCGCTCCGGGACCTGGATGGCGTCACGGGAGCCGGTCGTGCGCGAGCCGACCGACGCCACGGCCTTGCCCAGCTCGGCCGCGGCGGCGGTCTCGGCGGCCTCGCGGCCGGTGAGGAGCCCGTTGAGCGCGCCGCGAAGCGTGGCCGGGTCGAGGTCCTGCGCGACGCGCCCGCGGAAGCAGAGCGAGACGCAGCCGCGCTCCTCGGAGACGACGAGGGCGACCGCGTCCGTATCCTCCGTGATCCCGATGGCGGCCCGGTGGCGGGTCCCGAGCTCGGGGCCGAGGTCCGTGGCGCGCGAGAGCGGCAGGAGCGCGCGGGCCAGCTCGATGCGGCGCGACTTGCCGATGACCACGGCGCCGTCGTGGAGCTCGTTCTCCGCCGACGGCACGAACAGGCCGACCAGCAGCTGGCGGGTCAAGCGCGCGTCGAGCCGGGTCGCGTCCTCGACGTACGGCGCCAGCACGGCCTCGCGCTCGAGCACGATGATGGCGCCCAGACGGGCGCGCGCGAGCTGGGTGGTCGCGGCCACCACCTCGTCGAGGAGCTCGCCGGCATCCTCGGCCTTGGTGAACGGCAGCACGCCCTGCCCGATCCGGCCCAGCGCGCGGCGGATGTCCTCCTGGAAGACGACGATCACGATGATGATGAAGTAGTTGATGACGTTGTCGAGGAGCCACGACACCGTGGTCAGCTCGAGGCGCTCGCTGGCGAAGAACGCGGCGCCCACCAGCACGATGCCGACCACCATCTGCGCCGCCCGCGTGCCGCGGATCATGAGCAGCAGGCGGTAGATCAGGTAATAGACCACCACCACGTCGATCGCGGTGACGAGCAGCGATCGCGAGCCCAGGCGGTCGAGGATGCTGGTGAGGGCGGAGTGCATGGCGCGGCGCCGAGCGCGCGCAAGCCTCTACCGACGACGCGCGCGTTCTATTTCGGTGTACACGACGAGGGCCGCACGAAGCAACGAAACATGATGGGTGCGGAGCACGTGCGCGCCCGCGTTCACGGCCGCGAGACACGCGCCGACGGTACCGGCATCCAACATGTCAGTTTCCGGACGGGTAGCGCCGAGCAACTTCGCGACGAAGCGCTTGCGCGACGGGCCCACCATCACCGGCCGTCCCAGCGTCCGCGACAGGTCGCCGCAGCGCGCGATCAGCTCCACGTTCGCGTCGTGATCGCCCTTCCCGAATCCGAGCCCCGGGTCGACGATCGTCCGCTCGCGCAGCCCCGCCGGCATCGCATCCAACCGGCCTGCCAGCTCCTCCGCCACCTCTTCCCACGCCACGCTGCCCTCCGACGCAAACACCTCCGCCAAGCTCGCCCCCCTCAGGTGCCCGCACACATACGCCGCGCCACTCTCCGCCACGACCTCGAACATCGCCGCATCGAACCGCCCACCCGCCACGTCATTCACGATCTCGGCCCCCGCCTCGATCGCCGCCCTCGCCACCTCCGCCTTCGTCGTATCGACACTCAACAGCGCCACGCCCCTCAAGCCCTCGATGACCGGCAACACCCGTCGCAACTCCTCCTCGGCGCTCACACCCTGCGCCCTGGGATTCGTCGCCTCGCCCCCGACATCCAAAATATCCGCGCCTGCCGCGGCCAGCGCGCGCCCGTGCTCCACAGCGGCCTCTACCTGAACGTACCGCCCACCATCCGAGAACGAATCGGGCGTGACGTTCACCACCCCCATGATCAGCGGCCGCTCGCCGATTCGCACGCCACCCACCTGCATCGGAGCAATCATGGTCCGCGCTCTTCTCGCAGCGAGCGAGGAAGGCCGCAGGCGAGGCGACGGTGGGGCCCCACGTCCGCAGCGACCGACTGGTCGTGAGGAACGTGGGGGGGACCGGCAACGAAGCGTGCGGCCTCCGCAGCCGCTGCCCCCGCTAGAACGCCGGCCTCACGCAGGCTCGGGCTCGGGGTCGCCCTTGATCGGTGGGATAAGCGCCGGACGCTTCTTCTCGTCCTTGGGCTCGTCCTTCGCGCCCTCGGCCTTGCGGCGCGCCGCAGGCAGCGGGCGAGTGATCGCGTCGCCGCGCAGGATGACGCTGATGTCCTCGCCGTCGATGGTCTCGTAGTCGAGGAGCGCCTCGGTCACGCGCTCCAGGTCGTCGCGGTGGGCCCGCAGGATCCCGGTCACGCGCTCGTACTGGTCCATCACGATGCGCCGGATCTCGGCGTCGATGCGGCGCGACGTGTCCTCGCTGTGGCGCTCGGTCGAGTTGAAGTCGCGGCCGAGGAAGACCTCTTGCTTGCTGCCGGCGAAGTTGAGCGGACCGAACTCGTCGCTCATGCCCCACTCGGTCACCATCGCCCGCGCGAGCTCGGTCGCGCGCTCGATGTCGTTGCCGGCGCCGGTCGTCTTCTTGGCGAAGATGATCTCCTCGGCGACGCGGCCGCCGAGCAAGATGGCGATCTGGTTGAGCGCGAACTCGCGCGTCATGTTCAACCGATCCTCGGTCGGCAGCTGCTGGGTGAGACCCAGGGCGCGGCCGCGCGGGATGATCGTCACCTTGTGCACCGGGTCGGCTTCCTCGCCGCCGGGACCGGCGACGAAGCGCGCCGCGAGCGCGTGACCGGCCTCGTGCACGGCCGTGGTCCGCTTCTCCTTCTCGGAGATGATCATCGAGCGGCGCTCGGCGCCCATGAGGACCTTGTCCTTGGCCTCCTCGAAGTCGTCCATGTCGACCTTGTCCTTGTCGCGACGGGCGGCGATGAGCGCCGCCTCGTTCACGAGGGACTCGAGGTCGGCGCCGGAGAACCCCGGGGTGCCGCGCGCGATGACGTCGAGGTCGACCGCGGCCGAGAGCGGCACGCGACGAACGTGGACGTTGAGGATGCCGATGCGACCGCGCAGGTCGGGACGCGGCACCACGATGCGGCGGTCGAAGCGACCGGGACGCAGGAGCGCGGGGTCGAGGACGTCGGGGCGGTTGGTGGCGGCGATGATGATGACGCCGTCGTTGGACTCGAAGCCGTCCATCTCGACGAGCAGCTGGTTGAGCGTCTGCTCGCGCTCGTCGTGACCGCCGCCGAGGCCGGCGCCGCGGTGGCGACCGACGGCGTCGATCTCGTCGATGAAGATGATGCAGGGGGCGTTCTTCTTGCCCTGCTCGAAGAGGTCGCG
>DATLEB010000362.1:0-5194 GCA_035525615.1 Kofleriaceae bacterium
CGCCGAGGTGGCGGCCGCGCAGACGGGCGAGAGCTCCGCGCCGGCCGGTCCCGAATCGGATGACGAGGAGGATGCCGTGCCCGACGAGCGCCTGCGCCTGGTGTTCACCTGCTGCCACCCGGCGCTGGCGCTGGAGGCGCAGGTGGCGCTGACGCTGCGGACGCTGTGCGGCCTCACCACCGAGGAGATCGCGCGCGCGTTCCTGGTGCCGGCGGCGACGATGGCGCAGCGTCTGGTCCGCGCCAAGTCCAAGATCCGCGACGCGCGCATCCCGTATCGCGTGCCGCCCGCCGAGGAGCTGGCCGAGCGAACCGACGCGGTCCTCGGCGTGATCTATCTGGTCTTCAACGAAGGTTACTCGGCGACCGCCGGTGACGATCTGGTGCGGCGCGAGCTGTGCGCCGAGGCCATCCGCCTCGGCGAGCTGGTGGCCGCGCTCGTCGACGAGCGGCTCGAGGCCAACGCGCTGCTCGCGCTCATGCTGCTGGTCGACGCGCGGCGGCCGGCGCGCACCGACGCCGCCGGCGACCTCGTGCTCCTCGAGGATCAGGATCGCAGTCGCTGGGACGCGGCGCAGATCGCGCGCGGGCTGGCGCTGGTCGAGCACGCGCTGCGCGTGGGCTATCCGGGCGCGTACGCGGTGCAGGCGGCGATCGCCGCGGTGCACGCCCGCGCGGCGCGGGCCGCCGACACGGACTGGCGCCAGATCGTCGGGCTCTACCTGCGGCTCATGGCGATCGCGCCCACGCCGGTGATCGAGCTCAACCTCGCGGCCGCCGAAGCGATGGCGTTCGCGCCCGAGGTCGGGCTCGCGCGCATGGACCGACTGTCCGCCGACCGGACACTCGAGTCCTACTATCTGCTGCCGGCGGCGCGCGCCGATCTCCTGCGCCGCATCGGGCGGCGCGCCGAGGCGGCCGAGGCGTACCGTTGTGCGCTCGCGCTCGTCGGCACCGACCCCGAGCGGCGGTTTCTGCAGTCCCGATTGTTGCTGGTCATGAACGATCCGTCCTGACAGTCGAACGCACGTCGCGACGGGATCGTGTACGTTGCCGCCACATGAGGCTCCCCGTCATTGCTTCGATTCTTTCGGTGCTCACGATCTCGGCGATCGCCGCGTGCGGCGGCAAGTCCACGCCGCCCGGCGGTGGAGGTGGTGGTGGCGGCGGCGGCGGGACCGGCCCCGAGGCGCCCATGACCGGCCCGCTCGCGGCCGGCCAGTGGGAGTCGATGGATCACCAGGCGCGCGCCAAGTTCATGGGCGACGTCGTCCTGCCGGCGATGCAGGCCGAGTTCAAGGCGTTCGACGCTACGGAGTTCGCCGAGATCAACTGCAAGACCTGCCACGGCAAGGGCGCGGACGACCACTCGTTCGAGATGCCCAACGCCGATCTGCCGGTCCTCAGCATGGCGTTCTTCCAGGCGCCGCCCGACGACAAGAAGGCGGTGCTCGAGTTCATGTCGACCAAGGTCAAGCCGCAGATGGCCACGCTTCTCGGACTCCCGGAGCGCACCGAGACCAACGAGGACGGCTTCGGCTGCATGCACTGTCACACGATGAAAGAGTGAGACGCCGGATGCGCGACGCGCAGTGCGCGACGCGCGCGGTTAGCAGGATTTGCCAGCGGGTGACGGCGCTGTCGCGGGAGCGTCGCATGTGAGGTCGGTTAGGGTCCGTCGCGATGAGCCGACCCCGTGATCTCTCCCTCGCCGCGGTGCTGTTTGCCACGGCATCGATCGTCCCCTCGGCTGGTTGTACGGATTCCTCGACGGCGCCGCGCACGAGCGGCCCGCCGGTGATCGTTCCGGTCGCCGACCGCGTCATGCGCGGCGGCAACATGCCGGCGATCCCGGCGCCGACGCCGGCGCTGTCCGCGATCGGTCACCTGCACGCGCTCGCTCCGCAATGGGGCGCGACGCAGGGCCTGGCCGAGCTCGCGCCGCTGGCGACGCAGAAGGTCGCGGGCGGTGACATCGTCCGCGTGCGCCAGCTCGTCGACGGCGTCCCCGTCGAGCGCGGCGAGCTCCGCGTCCTCGTCGGGCAGGGCGGCACGCTGCTCGCCGCGACGGGCGTGCCCGTGCCCGCCGATCTTCCGCGCGATCGCACCGGGTTCGTCGCCGGCACCGTGCGCGACGGCAGCGCCGCGCTGGCGCAGGCGATCCACGCCGTTCACGGCGTCGACGTCCCGAACGGCGCGCTCACCGCGCTCGCCGGCAAGCCCGGCGTCGCCGACCCGATCGATCCGGCGAGCTGGTACACCGGCTCGGTCGGTGGCATCGACGTCACGCAGGCGCGCACGCGCCGCGCGTGGTTCCGCAGCGACGGCGCGCTCGTGCCGGCGTGGATCGTCGAGGCGTACATGTCTCCGGTCGACTCGGCCGAGACCTCGCTCCACCGCGTCATCGTCGCCGCGCGCGACGGCCGCGTGCTCGAGCAGAAGAACCTGACGGTCGACGCGGCGTTCGAGTACCGCGTGTGGGCCGAGACCACCGGCGACAAGCGTCCGCTCGACGGACCGCTCGTCGACGCGTCGCCGCACCCGACCGGCGCGCCCGGCTCGCCGCGCACGGCGTTCCTCGCGCCCAACAACGTCAGCGTCGACGGCCTCAACACGAACCCCGACGGCGGGGGCGATCCGTGGCTCGCTGCGGGCGCGACCACGACGAGCGGCAACAACGTCGACGCGTACACCGACATCAACTCGCCCAACGGCTTCGGCGGCAACGACTTCCGCGCCGCCACGACGGGCGAGGGCGTGTTCGGCCGCACCTACGACACCGCGCAGGGGCCGCTGGTCACCCAGGACCAGCAGATGGCGGCGATCACGCAGCTCTTCTACTCGATCAACTGGCTCCACGACGAGTGGTACGACGCCGGCTTCAACGAGGCGGCGGGCAACGCGCAGGGCGTCAACTACGGCCGTGGCGGCGTCGAAGGCGACGCCATCCGCGCCGAGGCGCAGGACGCCGCCAACCAGGGCCGCCGCAACAACGCGAACATGTCGACCCCCGAGGACGGCATGGATCCGGTGATGCAGGTCTATCTGTGGACCGGCTCGTCGGAGCAGGCCATCACGCTCACGGGGTTCAACACGGCGCCGCCGGTGAGCGGCGCGAGCTATGGCCCCGGCAGCTACGACGTGCCGGGCACGGTCGTGGCCGGCACCGACGGCACGGGCGCGTCGATGACCGACGGCTGCGAGGCCATCACCAACGACGTGACCGGTCGCATCGTGCTCCTCGATCGCGGCAACTGCACGTTCAAGAGCAAGACGCTGCGCGCGCAGCAGGCCGGCGCCCTCGGCGTGATCATCGCCAACAACCAGGGCTCGACGCCGCCCAGCATGCCCAACGACTCGATGGTCACGACGGCCATCACGATCCCGACCATGGGCCTGTCGATGGCGGACGGCGCGACCCTGCGCACCTCGCTCGGCAACGGCGCGGTGACGACGACGCTGCATCGCGTGCAGGGCGTCGAGGCCGACGGCTCGCTCGACGGCGGCCTGGTCGCGCACGAGTTCGGTCACTACGTCCACCACCGCCTGAGCACGTGCGGCACCGCGCAGTGCGGCGCGATGAGCGAAGGCTGGGGCGACTTCCTCGCGATGCACATGATCGCGCGCCCGGGCGACGATCTGAACAAGACCTTCGCGATGTCGGCGTACGCCTATCCCGGCGACACCTACTTCGGCATCCGCCGCGTGCCGTACTCGGTCGACATGACCAAGAACGCGTTCACGTTCGGCATGGTCTCCGACGAGGCCGGGCTCCCGACGTCGCACCCGACGTCGGGCGGCGGTCCCAACTCGGAGGTGCACAACGCCGGCGAGGTGTGGGCCACCGTGATGTGGGAGGTCTACGTCGCGCTGCAGAAGATGCCGGGCGCCGACTTCGTCGCGACGCGCGACAAGATGGCCCGCTACGTCGTGGCCGGCCTGTCGATGGCGCCGCCCGACGGCACGTTCACCGAGATCCGCGACGCGATCCTCGCGGCGGCGTACGCGGCGAGCCCCGCCGATCACGACGCGATGGCGGCGGCGTTCGGACGCCGCGGCCTGGGCACGTGCGCGGAGGCGCCGGCCCGCGAGTCCGAGGACTTCGTCGGGACCGACGAGGCGTTCGAGGTGAGCGGCCGCGCGTTGCCCGGCACGGCGACCGTGACCCTCACCAACGATTGCGACATGGACGGCTCGCTCGACGCCGGTGACACCGCGACCATCACGGTGCCGATCGTCAACGCCGGCGCGATCGCGCTGACCGGCGGCGTGTCGGTGGCCGTGACGGCGTCGACGCCGGGCCTGACGGTGCCGACGGCGCCGGTGTCGATCGACACCATCGCGCCGTACGGCGCGGCGATGGCGACGTTCGAGGTCTCGGTGAGCGGCGACGTGGGTGCCGGCCCGATCGCGGCGAACCTGACCGTGAACGTGACGGCTCCGGGCTGCCGCCCGACCAGCACGTTCCAGGTGCCGCTCCGCATGCAGACCGACGTCGAGCTGAACGCGTCGGCGTCGGACGCGCTCGACGCCGTTCCGTCGGTGTGGACCGCGACCGGCGACGACGGCGGCACGCTGTGGTCGCACGCCGTGCAGGAGGGCCTCGACCGCGTGTGGAAGGGCGCCGACGCCGGCACGACGTCCGACACGAGCCTCGAGTCGCCGGAGATGACCGGCGACGGCAACGTGGTCATCAGCTTCGACCACAAGTTCGATTTCGAGTTCTCGCAGGACACGTACTTCGACGGCGGCCTCATCGAGGTCACCACCGATGGCGGCACGACGTGGGTCGACGTCGCGACGCTGGGCGCGCAGCCCGGCTACAACGGCGTGATCGGCGGCGACTCGGGCAACCCGCTCGACGGCGCGAGCGTGTACGGCGGCACCAACCCGGCGTACCCGAGCACGGACCGCGTGTCGCTCGACTTCGGCACCGCGCTCTCGGGCATGACCTTCAAGCTCCGCTTCCGCATCGCGACCGACGCGGGCGTGGGCGCGCCGGGCTGGGAGATCGACGACATCGTGGTCACGGGCATCACGGGCACGCCGTTCCCGGTGCAGAGCGCCGAGGACGGCACGTGCGGCCCCGGCCCCGACGACGGCCACGAGCACGACGAAGGTGGCTGCTGCTCGACCGGCGGGATGCGTAGCTCGGACATCGCCGCCGCGGGCCTCCTCGGCCTGGCCCTCGTCCT
>DATLEB010000363.1:0-12680 GCA_035525615.1 Kofleriaceae bacterium
CCACTTCGCGTTACAGGATCGGCACTTGGCCTCCGAAGCTGCCACAGCCGTCGAGCTCGATGAAGAGCAACGCCTGGTCGAGGAGGCCCAGCGCGGAAATCTCGACGCCATGCGGCCCCTCCTCGAACGCTACGCTCCGCCCCTCTACGGCACGGTCATCCTGCCGCGCCTGGGCGATGCCGCGACCGCGGAGGACGTCCTGCGCGACACGCTCGCCACCGCGGTCGAGAAGATCAATCGCTTCACGTGGCAGGGCAAGACGATCTATCCCTGGCTGCGGCAGATCGCGATCAACAAGGTCTACGACGTGCACCGCGCGTCGAAGCGCTCGCGCCGCCTGGCCGACGCGATGGCGCAGGAGCTTCCATCGGAGACCGATCCCGACGCCAACCCGGACGCGCAGATGATGGCCGAGGAGGAGCGCACGCTCCACCGCGCGCGCATCGACGAGGCGCTGGCAGGGTTGACGGAGCGCTATCGCGTGGCGATCACGCTGCGGTTGATCGAGGAGCTCTCGCGCGAAGAGTGCGCGCGACGGCTCGAAGTGACGGTCGGGACGTTCGACGTGTTGCTCCACCGCGCCGTGCGCGCGTTCCGCAAGAAGTTCGGTGACAAGGTCCCAGAGGCTGGAAGCCCATGACGCGCGACGACGACACCCCGAGCCCGATCCCTGCGCCCGACGCGGCCGCTGACGGCGCCGAGAAGGCGCGCGCGCGCGCGTTCGGCGACCTCGTCGACAAGGTGATCGCGGGCAAGGCGCCGGCGGCGGTTCCGGCCGAGGAGCGCGCGCTGCTCGAGGTCGCGACCGTGATCCGCGCGGCGACGCGTCCGGTCGAGCTCGGCGCGGCGCGGACGCGCAGCGTCGTCGAGTCGGCGCTGGCGGCGGCGATCGAGCGCAAGGGCGGTGGCACGTCGCGGCTGACCGATCCGTCGCTACCGGTGTCCGGCATGCCTGGCATCGTGCCCATCGGGCGTGGCCGCGGCCGGAAGCTCGCGCCGTGGATCGTCGCCGGCGTGACGTCGGCGGTGGCGGCGGCGGCGATCCTCCTGTTGCTCGCGCGTCCGGTCGCGAAGGGCAGCGACGGCGCGGGCGCGCCGGTGGCGACGGCGCCGCTGGCGGAGCACCTGCGCTCGCGGCCCGCGGATCCGCTCATCGGCGTGATCAGCGCCGCGCCGAAGCTCGACGACGCCGGCGCCGCGACGATGCAGCGCATCGACACCATCTACGCCGACCGCCTCGCGGGATATCGCGAGCGGAGGCTCTCAGGGATTTCGGCGGGCGCCACGCGCCGCGGAGGTACCCCATGACGAACATCGCGGTTCGCTTCGGTTCGTGGGCGATGGCCGTGTTGCTCGGCGGCGCGCTCGTCGCCCTGCTCATCCCGGGCTTTGCCTGCTCGGGTGAGCCCGACCGCAAGGGCGGCCCCGTGACTCGCATCACGGAGCCCGAGGACGCGATCGACGAGGCGCTGATGCTCTCGCTGTCGCAGGCAAAGAATTTTCACCACAAGGCGCGGGTCTACATGAGCGAAGGCCAGCTGCCTCTCGCCACCGACTCCGTGCGGAAGATCCTCGCCATCGAGTTCCCTGCCGGCGCCCCCGAAGCCGAGGACGTGCGCCTCGACGCGCGCGCCATGCTCGCCAAGCTGCTGGTCGGTCAGGGACAGGTCGACGCCGCGATGAGCGTGGTCGACGAGGGGCTGGCGTCGTCGACGCGCGAGTCGTTCTTCGTCGCCAACCTCTACACCGTGAAGGGCGAGGTCCTGCAGGCGCAGGCCGAGCTGCTGGTGTCGACGGGCGAGCCGGCCGACGCCGAGCGCGCGCGCGAGGTCCGCAAGCAGGCGATCGTCGCGTTCGACAAGTCGATCGCGATCAACGAGGCCCTGCAGAAGCGAATCCTGGGGGAGAAGTAGTGCGGGGACGCGCGGCCATCGCGGCGCTCGCGCTGGGCGCGTCGTTGGTGCTGGGGCTCGTGCTCGCTCCGGCATGCGGCGGTGCGCGCGCGCCCAAGCCGTGGCCCGAACAGCAGGCGCGGCGCAACGAGATCACCGTCCTGTGGGCGCAGATCCGCGACTGGCGGCGCGAGGCCGGCATGGAGGTCGAGCCCGAGGAGTCGGCCGTGATGGCGATGAGCCGCATGACCGTCTCGACCGCGGCCAAGGCGTGCGTGCTCCAGCGAGCGCCGCGCCCGGCGTGCAGCGACGTGTGCGACCTCGGCGACGCGATCTGTGACAACGCCGAGAGCATCTGCGGGATCGCCGACGAGCTCGACGACGCGTGGGCGCGCGAGAAGTGCGACAGCGCGAAGGCCTCGTGCCGCGAGGCTCAGCAGCGGTGCTGCCGCTGCGACAAGGAACCGATCCCGTCCGCGCCGTCCGACACCTCGAGCTCCTCGCCATGAAGCTTCGCCCGCTCGCTGCCTCGTTGATCTCCGGCGCCCTCGCCGCCGGGCTCGTCGCCTGCGCCGCCGGCCGTGCGCCGCAAAAGTCGATGGTGTCGTCGCCCGCGACCGACGCGGCGCCGCCGGGATCCGAGGACGCCGCTCCGCCGCTGGCGGGCCGCCCCGACGAGATGCGCGCGAAGATCGCCGAGCTCGACGCTGCGATCGAGCGCGATCTCGGCGCCGCGCAGGTCGAGAAGCCCGACGCCGCGATGGCCGCGTCGATGGCGTCGACGCCGATGGCCGACGTGCGCACCGCGTGCGAGCACGTGCCGAACGATCGCTGCGAGGACGTGTGCAAGCTGTCGGGATCGATCTGCGACAACGCCGCGTCGATCTGCGAGCTCGCCGCGCAGCTGCCCGGCGACGCGTGGGCCGAGGAGCGCTGCGGCGCCGCGAAGGCGTCGTGCCAGCGCGCCACCGAGCGTTGCTGCTCGGGCGAATGCGCGGCGACCTGATCGCGGCGGGCCGCGGCGTCAGAGCTCGACGACGGTGCCGGTGAACGAGCCGCGCACCGGCGCGTTCGCCGTGGTCGCGGCCTGCGTCAGCGTGAGCGTGCCGGGCAACACGAGCCCGCCGCCGCTGCCGGTGTCGGTGGCCGGATCGTAGAACGTCATGAACGCGAACACGTTGCGCAGGTCGACCGGGTACGTGCCGGGCGCGAACGCCGCCGGGGCCCCGGCGCCGAGGAAGATGACCGCGTAGCGACCATCGGGCAGCGCGCCCAGCACCTGCAGGGCGGCCTTGCCCTCGGCATCGACGCCCGCGCCGGCCAGCACCGTCGAGGTCATGGTGTTCACGCCGCCGACCGTGCCGCTCATCGTCCCGCTGCCGGTGTTGAACGTGTCGAGCGTCCCCCACGTGGTCTGGAACGTCGCGTTGATCGTGCCGATGTTGATGAGGCACGACTCGCTCTGCGCGTAGGTCCATGCGGGGTCCCCGGCGGCGTCGAGCTCGGCGCGCAGGATGCCCTCGCGCGCGAGCACCGCCTGTCGCACGCCGTCGAGGAGCTCGGCGTAGTCGCCGGTGTTGCCGGGGTCGGCGTACGGGCGGAGCAGCGCCTGCAGGCGATCGATCTCGGCGACGATGGTGGGGCCGTCCCACACGGTGTCGAGCACGTCGGCGAGCTCGGCCAGGTACAGCGCGCGCGTCGACGGCGCGTCGTAGAGCTTCCACGCCATCGCGCCGCACGCGTACACCGCCTGCGGGCGCGTGCTGCGGACGCGCGCCTCGAACAGCGCGTCGGTGCCCCAGGGGATGAAGCTCACCTTCTGCGTGGTGGCCGACTCGTACACGTAGAAGTTGTTCCGGTTGTTGGTGTAGCCGTCCCAGTGACCGGTCACGACCTCCATCGCCCAGAAGCGCATGAACTCGTCGAGCTCGACGACGGCGCCGAGGCGCGTGGCGAGATCCGCCGTGGGCCCCTGGAGCGCCGTGGTCACCGCGTCGAGCGCGGTGCAGTCGGGCATGGTCTCGTCTTGCTTGGGCTGGAACCCGCCGGTGCCGCCGCCGGCCGTGAAGTCGCCGCCCGACTCGAACAGGTTGCCGTTGTCATCGCCGAAGTTGCGCTCGAGGAAGCCGTCGCGGATCGACTCGACGTGCGTGTACACGCCGAGGTCGGTGCCGTTGACGAGGACGTGCGCGAACGCGCAGCGCGGCGCCGGCAGCCCGGCCTGGCGGAAGAGGCTGTAGCCCAGGCACTGGCTGATGAGCGTCTCGTCCTGCTTGTTGTTGTTGAGCGTGAGCTGCTTGAGGCCCGCGATCTTCTGCCCCATCACGTACTCGTTGGCCTTCACCTTGAGGCCAGGACGCGTCGTCGACAGCGAGCCGAGGTTGCCCTTCTTGCGGAGGCCGACGTTCGCCACCGAAGCTCCGTCGATCGTGATCGTCGCCGGGAAGTACGTGTACGCGTCGACGCCGCGCGGCCCCGCGCACGTGGCCTCGGGCGGCCCCGGCTCCTGGTTGCGCAGCGTGTTCCAGTCGGCCGCTGCGAGCGTGATCTCCACCTCGATGAGGCGCTCGCGCGGGAACAGCGCGTCGCTGGGATCGACCGCGGCGTCGGTGTCGCCGCCGGCTCCGTCGACACCACCATCAGACGTGTCGCCGGAGTCGTCGCCGCCACACGCCGCGACGACTGTCAGGCACAAGAGCCCCCGAAGAATGCGCATCGACATCGATGGTACCCCGAGGCTGCAGCGCACGTGCCAGCGTAACTACGCGTCGGGCGGAGTCGCCGATGTGGGATTCGGCGACTCGTGTGGCCCTAGTGTGGAGTTGCGCGGCGGCCACCGCCGAAGCGGAACGACATCTCGAGCGACAGGTAGTCGGGCGAGTACGTCTCGCGGTGCGAGACGCCACCGCTGGTCGACCGGTACTCCACGCTGGTCCCGAGGATCGCGTTGTAGGTCGCGGCGAGTCGAAGGCGACCGAGGTCGATGCCCACGTTGGGCGCGACGCCGACGTAGCGTCCCGTCGTCGTCGAGATGCCGCTCGCGCCCAGGTCGTCGTCCACGATGGTGTGCGACGCCATCGAGTACATGCCGGCGCCGAGCCCGGCGAACGGACGCACGGTGCCTGCGCCGAGGAAGTACTCGGCCTTGACCAGGCCGCACGCCGACATGCCGAACGGCAGGTCCTCCTCGCCGATCTCGCCGCCGAACATCACGGCGAGCTCGACGCGCGCACCGATGGCGACGTGGTCGTGCTGATTGACCTTGATCTCCGCGACGAAGCCGACCCCGTTGCGATCGCTGACCGCGACCGACGATCCCGTCATGCCGGCATCGACGCGGATCTGCTCGAAGTGCTCGGCCTCGGCGCTCGCCTCCCCGACCAGAACGCAGAGACCGATCAGCGCGGAGCGCACGGCTAGAACCGGTCGTAGCCGAGCGAGAGCGCGACGTGATCGACGCGACCGTAGCCCTGGTTCGCGAAGTACGAGCGGTAGTCGAGCGCGACGTTGAGCCGCCGCGCCTTGCCCGCCGACTTGTTCTCGAACGGGTAGTAGCCGGCGCGCGCCTCGATCAGCAGGCCGCTCGGGTTGTTGAGCACGCCGTAGCCGACGCCGCCGCCGAGGAACACGCGCATCGGCAGCGTGTACTCGCCGACCAGCGCCGACGCGAACGTGCCGGTGCCGCCCGACGCGCCATTGCCCTCCTTCGCGCTGCCGAACGAGAGGTGCGAGTGCAGGTGCACCGACACGGCCTCGTTCATGCGCCAGCCGATGCGCCAGTCGACGCCGAACATCATCCCCGAGATGTCGCGATCACCGCCGAACTCCTGACCTGCCGAGAGCGAGAAGCCGTTGCGGAGCCCGCTGGTGCTCGCCGTGACGGCGGGCTCGGGCGCGGGCACCGACGCAGCAGGCGCCGCGGCCGGATCCGACGCGGGATCCGGCTGAGCGAGCGCGACGGACGACGTGGACGCAAGACAGAGCACGACCAGTGAGAACCTACGCATAGATCTCCTTTAGTGGAGAGTCCCCCGACTCTCCGTGGTCCAACCGTTTTGCTAGTCTGATGCCATCGCCACGATGGCCGCAAGCCAGCGAACCGTGAGGCGATGGTCAACCGCTGTTCTCACCACAGTGCGGGGGGACCACGGGGCACCAGGCCCACATCGAACGACGCCGGCGACGTGGGCCGACTACGGCGCGACCTGCGCACGCATCGCCTTCCGGCACTGGCTCGTGTCGGAGAACCCCACCGCCGAGCTGATCCACCATGGCGAGACCATCAAGAAGCCGCCCAGGAGCGCCGGTCCCACGGGCCCCGTGCACTGACCAGCTGCGCAGCTCTCGTCTTCGTTGAAGTCCTGGATCGCCGAGTAGGTCGCGCCGAACACGAAGCCGCCGACCACGGCGCCGATCACGAGATCGGCGAGCGGCAGCGTGCGCGACGTCGTGCACGTCATCGGCGCCTGCCTGGTCAGCATCTCGTGACTGGGACCGTCGACGAACGCGAACGAGCACGCCGGCAAGAGCGCGCATGCGATCAGCAGCGGGCCACCCCTCATCCCCCGATCGTAACAGAGCCCGGCCGAGCCGTGACCACGATGATCGTGGTGTCGTAGCCGGTCTGATATCGTCGCGCCGTGCTCAGCCGTGCCGGCGCCGCGCTCGCGACGATGGTCGCTGCCGCGGGCGTCGCGCGCGCCGACGGCGACCTCGGGCCGGTGTCACCGCGCGCGGTCGGGCACGCGGGCGCGGCGGTCGTGTCGGACGACGGGCCCGGGGCGCTGTTCGCGTGCCCCGCCGCGATGGCGCGACGCGACGGGCGGCGCGTGCAGCTGGGCGGGCTCGTCGTCGACGACGACGTGTGGCTCGTCGGTGACGACCATCCGCGCATCAGCGATCGCGGACCGGCCGAGCTGGTGCCCGTCATCGGTGGCGCCGGCGCGCTCGGGCCCGTCATCGTCGGCATCGGCTTCGCGACCACGGCGTCGATCGACCGGCGGTTACCGCAGCCGGAGCCCGGGCTCCCCGCCGCGACGGTCCTCGCCGACTTCCCGCATCGCTACGGCGCGCTCGACGCGCGCTGGACGCGGCGCACGCTCGCGCTCGGCGTGGCGGCGCGGCCGACCGAGTGGCTCGCGATCGGCGTCTCGGGCGCCCTGTCGCGCGTCGACGCGCGCGAGAGCCGCCGCGTCTGGGCCGGCTTCGGCCGCGACATGCCGCTCGGCTATCCGATGCGCGACGTGATCGTCGCCATCGACGCGAGCGACGCGCTCGTCCCCGGCGGTGCGCTCGGCGCGCTGGTCGCGCCCGCCGACGTGCCGCTCGAGCTGGCGCTCGGCGCGAGCTGGACCGCGAACGTCGACGCCGCCGGCGGCGCCGACATCTCCGTCGCGAACACGCCGCCCGCCACGGGCGTCAACATCCAGGCGCCCACCACGCTTGCCGCGGGCGCGCGCGCCGCCGGCACGTTCGCGTCGCCGCTCGTCCTGCACGCCGGCGTCCGCTGGGTCGGCGCGCGCTACGCGCTCGAGGGCGGCGCGACGGCGTGGAGCTACCGCGCCGGTGGTGACAGCGACGACGCCTGGACCATCACCGACGCGCGCGTGATCGACGAGACCGGCGCGAGCGCGCCGATCGACCGCTTCGCGACGCGCATCGGCCGCCGCTCGCACGCCGCGGTGCGCGCCAGCGTCGACGTCGAGGTCGTCCCCGGCTTCGCGTGGCTCTCCGCCGGCTACGCCTGGCGCGGCGCCGGCCAGGCGCGCAACGCGACCACGCTGGGCGGCGTCGATCGCGGCGGCCACACGCTCGCGCTCGGCGCCGAGCTCACGGCGGGCAACGCGGTCATCACGCTCGGCTGGTCGCGCCAGCTCGCGCGCGACACCACCGTCCTTGCGCCCGGCCTGCCCTGGGACAATCCCATCGCGCCAGAGGCGCTGCCGGCGAACCTCGGCACGTATGGGCACAGCCGCGACGTCGTCGGGATCGGCGTCGAGATCGCCAGCCCCTAGTGCGGACCGAGCGGAATCTGCGCAGCGAGGGCCGCACGGAACCGGATCTCCAGGGGGTGGCCCTGAAAGGGACAGCCCCTCGTGCGGACCGAGCGGAGCCCGACGGCGCTCGCGTCTGCGAGCGGCGGCGGAATCTGCGCAGCGAGGGCCGCACGGAACCGGATCTCGAGGGGGTGGCCCTGAAAGGGACAGCCCCTAGCGTGCTATTTTGAGCGCGCCTTGACCGGGGGTACCGAATGGATCGTCGACGCGCACGGCTGTGACGCCGAGCGACTGCGCGATGCCGCCGCGCTCCGGCGCCTCTGCGACGGCGTGGTCGCCGCGCTCGCGCTCACCGTCATCGGCGAGCCGCAGGTCCACCGCTTCGGCGGCCCCGGCGGCGTCACCGCGCTCTACCTGCTCGCCGAGTCGCACCTCGCCTGCCACACGTATCCCGAGAGCGGCATCGCGACGTTCAACCTCTACTGCTGCCGCGAGCGGGCCGGCGTCGACTGGCCCGAGCTGCTCCGCGAGGCGCTCGGCGCGGCGCGCGTCACGGTCACCACCGTCACCCGCGGGCTTGGCATCCCGGGCGTCCCGGGCGTCCCGGGCGTGAACGGAGCGGGCGCGTGAACGTCCAGTGCCCGACGTGCGGCGCGGCCGTCGAGTTCCGCTACGACGACAGCTTCGTGCGCGTGTGCGACCACTGTCGCGCCGCCGTGGTGCGCGGTGATCGCGGCGTCGAGACGCTCGGGCAGATCGCCGACCTCACGCCCACCGCGTCGCCGCTCGCCCTCTTCTCCGACGGGCGGTACCTCGGCGAGGGCTTCATGCTCGTCGGCCGCGCGCAGTACAAGCACCCCGCCGGCGGCATCTGGGACGAGTGGTACGCCAAGATGGACGACGGGCGCTGGGGCTGGCTCGCCGAGGCGCAGGGCCGCTTTTACCTGACCTTCGAGACGCTCGGCGCCGGCGAGCCGCCGCGCTGGGACGAGGTCTTCCCGGGCGCCACGGTGCAGCTCGAGGACGGCGGGCCCAAGCTCTTCACGGTCGGCGAGCGCGGCGAGGCCGAGCTCGTCGCCGCCGCGGGCGAGATTCCGTTCCGCTTCACGCAGGGCGCGGTCTCGGCGTTCGCCGATCTCGCCGACGGCTCCGGCCGCTTCGCCACGATCGACTACGGCGAACCCAACGACGACGAGAACGACAACAGCGCCACGATCTACATCGGGCGTCAGGTCACGCTCGGCGAGCTCGGCATCCGTGGCGGCGAGACGCAGGTGTCGGCGCGCGCCGCGGCCGCGGCCGGCCCGCTCGGCTGCCCCAACTGCGGCGCGCCCGTCGAGCTGCGCGCGCCCGATCGCTCGCTGCGCATCGTGTGCGGCCACTGCTCGTCGCTCCTCGACTGTGAGAGCCCCGACTCTCCCTTGGCCATCATCGGGACGCTCTCGCAGATCCCCAAGCAGACCGGCACGATCCCGCTCGGCGCCAAGGGTACGTTCGACGGTGTCACGTACACGCTCATCGGCCGCCTGCAGCGCGAGGCGTTCTATCCCGGCGGCCACGTCTTCCTCTGGGACGAGCACCTGCTCTACGAGCCGAGCGTCGGCTTCCGCTGGCTGGTCGAGGCCAACGGGCACTGGAGCTTCGTCACGACGCTGCCGCCGGGCGCGGTGCAGATCGACTACCACCAGGCGCCGGAGTACGAGGGCACGAAGTTCCGCCTCTTCGACCAGACCACGGTGGAGGTCACCGAGGTGTGGGGCGAGATGTACTGGCGCGTGAACGCCGGCGAGCGCGTCGACTCCGCCGACTTCGTCGCGCCGCCTGCGATGCTCTCGCGCGAGACCACCGCCGACGAGATCAACTGGTCGCTCGGCGTGTACAAGACGCGCGCCGACATCGAGAAGGCGTTCGGCCTGAAGACCAGCCTGCCCGGCCAGACCGGCGTCGCGCCCAACCAGCCGTTCAAGCACCGTCACGCCACGCGCGCGCTCGGGATCCTCGCCGCCGCCTTCCTCGCCGTCACCTGCACGCGCACGCTGACCGCCGACGAGCGCGTCGTGCTCGACTCGACGCTCGCCCTCGAGGCGCCGCCCGCCGAGGCCACGCCGCCCGAGCTCCAGGGCTCGACGACGGTGCCGATGATCGTGTTCAGCCAGCCCTTCACGCTGGTCGGCCACGAGAACATCGAGGTCAAGCTGCGCATCGACGTGAAGGATTCGTGGGCGTTCGTCGCCGCCGACCTCGTCAACGAGGCGACCGGCGAGGTCGAGTCGTTCGAGAAGGAGGTCTCGTACTACTCGGGCACCGAGGGCGGCGAGTACTGGAGCGAGGGCAGCCCGTCCTCGACGCACATCCTGCCGGCGGTCGCGGCAGGCAGCTACATCCTGCGCCTCGAGGTGCAGCAGCCGATGTTCGGCATGCGTGACACGATCGACGTGCGCATCCGTCAGGACGTCTTCCGCTGGAGGCACGCGCTCTACGCGCTCCTCGTGTTCGCGCTGCCCGGCCTCCTGCTGGCGCTGTGGAAGTGGAGCTTCGAGAAGAAGCGCTGGTCGGAGAGCGACTACGCGCCCTCCGGTCTGGGAGGAGGCAGCGATGATTGACCGCCCGCCGGTACCGAAGGCACCGATGTCGTGGCTCGTGAAGATCTACGTCGGCCTGGCCGGCGGCGCGCTCGCGCTCTACCTCGCGGCCGGCCTGTTCGGCTGGGACTTCAAGAGCAGCACACGCGATCGCGTGCCGGGGAGCGTGCGGAATTCGCCGGGCGGATATCGCGCCTACCACTTCTGGCACGGCGGCTACCACGGAGGAAAATGATGAGGCTCGAAGATCTCGGAGAAGCCCTGGTGTCGTCGGCCGCGTTCGCCGGCGTCGGCGTGGTCGTGTTCGGCGCCGCGTTCTGGCTCATGGCCAAGCTGTCGCCCTTCTCCTTTCACAAGGAGATCGAGGAGGACCAGAACATCTCGCTCGGCATCATCATCGCCGGCGTGATGATCGGCCTCGCCTTGATCATCTCTGCAGCGATACATGGCTGAGGTCGCTGCCCAGCCGGCCCACCGGAAGCCGCCGCCCGCGACGCTCCTCTACGTCAACGTGGTGGTGGTCGCGACGTGCGGCCTGGTGTACGAGCTGCTCGCCGCGACGATGGGCAGCTACCTGCTCGGCGACTCGATCATGCAGTTCTCGCTGGTGATCGGGCTGTATCTCTCCGCGATGGGCGTCGGCGCGTGGGCGTCGCGGCACATCGAGGGGAACCTCGCCAGGCGGTTCGTCGACGTCGAGCTCGCGGTGGCGCTGGTCGGCGGGTTGTCGGCGCCGATCCTGTTCCTTGCCTTCGCCGAGGTGCAGCGCTTCCAGGTCGTGCTCCTCGGCTTCGTGTTCGTGATCGGCACGCTGGTCGGGCTCGAGCTCCCGTTGCTCATGCGCATCCTGCAGAACGAGGTCGCGTTCAAGGATCTGATCTCGCGCGTCCTGTCGCTCGATTACGCGGGCGCCCTCCTGGCGTCGCTCCTGTTCCCGCTCGTGTTCGTGCCCGAGCTGGGGCTCTTGCGCACGTCGCTCGTCATCGGCCTCGGCAACGCGCTGGTCGGGCTGTGGGGCACGTGGCTCCTCGCCGACCAGATCGGCAACGTCACGATCGTGCGCGCGCGCGCGGTCGCGGTCGTGGCGCTACTGGCGGTCGGGCTGCTGTTCTCGACGCGGCTGACGCAGTGGTCGGAGGATCGCCTCTACGCCGACGAGATCGTGTTCGCGAAGACGTCGCCGTACCAGCGCATCGTCGTGACGCGCAGCCCGTCGGGCTTCCAGCTGTTCCTGAACGGAAATCTTCAATTCGCGTCGGCCGACGAGTACCGCTATCACGAGTCGCTGGTGCACCCGGCGATGGTGGCGGCGGCGGACAGCGGCCACGCGCCGCGCAAGGTGCTCATCCTCGGCGGCGGTGACGGGCTCGCCGCGCGCGAGGTGCTGGCGCATCCGTCGGTGGAGGCCATCACGCTCGTCGATCTCGACCCGGCGATGACGCAGCTCGCGAAGCGCTTCACGCCGCTGGCGCAGCTCAACCGCCAGTCGCTGAGCGATCCGCGCGTGACCGTCGTGAACGACGACGCGATGGTGTGGCTGCGCGGCGCGCCCGGCAACTGGGACGTCGTCATCGTCGACTTCCCGGATCCCAACGGCTTCGGCCTGGGCAAGCTCTACACCCGCAGCTTCTACCAGCTGCTCGCCGCGAAGCTCGCGCCCGACGGCGCCGTCGCGGTGCAGGCGACGTCGCCCTTGTTCGCGCGCAAGTCGTTCTGGTGCATCGTGCGCACGATGCGCTCGGCCGGCTTCACGGTCGCGCCGTATCACGTCGCGGTCCCGTCGTTCGGCGTGTGGGGCTTCGCGCTCGCGCGCCGGAAGCCATTCACGCCGCCGACCCAGCCGCCCAGCGTCGCGCGCCGCTACCTCGACGCCGAGGCCATGGCCTCCATGTTCCGCTTCCCGGCCGACATGTCCGAGGTCGACGTCGAGATCAACCAGCTCGATAACCAGATGCTGGTTCGCTACTACGAGTCCGAGTGGAGAAAATGGCAGTAAGCCGGCGCGACTTCGTCGCGCTGCTGCTGGGCGCGCCGGCGGCGATGGCGTGTCGCGGCGGGGGACGGGTGCGGACGCCGGATGGTGAGCTGCTCACGCCGGGGAAGCTGGCGGGGCATCGGTTGCGAGATGCGGTGACGGTGCAATCGGATGCGGTGCGCGTCCAGGGCGCGCAGCCGAATGTGGACGTGATCGTCGTCGGTGGAGGGATCGC
>DATLEB010000007.1:0-7116 GCA_035525615.1 Kofleriaceae bacterium
CCCCACGTCAGGTTGAAGCCGGCGGCGTTGCGCTGGAAGTTGTTGAAGACGCGGCTCTGGTTGTAGAGGTCGAACGCGAAGGTCCAGCTCGTGTCGAGGAACCAGGGCTCGACGAAACGCAGGAGAAACAGCTGGCGCAAGCTCGAGAGCTGCGCCTGGAGCGCCAGGGTCTGGCCGCGGCCGAACAGGTTGTTCTGCGAGATCTGCGCCTGCGCGATGAAGTTCTCGACCGACGAGAAGCCGGCGCCGATCTGGAACGTGCCGGTGGGGCGCTCCGTGACCTCGACGTTCACTTCCACGAGCTCGTCGGACGAGCCGCGCTTGGTCGACACGTCCACCTTCTCGAAGAAGCCGAGCGCGTTGATGCGGCGCTTCGAGGCCTCGAGGTTCGTCGACGAGTACAGCTCGCCCTCGCTGATCTTCATCTCGCGGCGGATGACCTTGTCGCGGGTCTTGGAGTTGCCGCGGACGTTGATGCGCTCGAAGTACGCCTTCTTGCCCGACTCGATCTCGTAGATGAGCGAGATGCGATGCTTGTCCATGTCCGGCTGGGTCATGGGCAGGACGTTGGCGTAGGCGTAGCCCTGGTCCATGTAGTAGTCGCTCACGCGATCGCGATCGGCGGCGATGACCGAGCGGCTGAACTTGTCGCCGGCGCGCGCCTTGATCTTGGCGCGGTGCGCGGCCTCGTCACCGACGAGCTTCCCCTTGAACTTGATCTCACCGATCGTGAAGACCGGCCCCTCGTCGATCGGGATCGAGAGGTACATGTAGCGCTTGTCGCGCGACAGCCGGAGCTGCGGCGTGCCGAGCTTCACGGCGGCGTAGCCGCGGTCCCAGTAGTACGCGCTGATCATCACGAGATCGCGCTCGAACATGTCCTCGGAGAACGTGCCCGAGTCGGACAGGAACGACAGCGCCCCGCCCTTCTTGGTCAGGACGACCTCGCGCAGCTCGTCGTCGGAGATGGCCTTGTTGCCGATGAACTGGACGTCGCGGATCTCGACCTTCGATCGCTCGTCGATCGTGAACCACACGTCGACCTCGGCCTCGTTGACCGGCTTGACCTCGTAGTCGACCGACGCCAGGTAGTAGCCCTTCTGGACGTAGAGCTCCGCGATCTTCTCGCGGTTGCGCTTCACCTTGGCGATGTCGAGGATCGCGTCGCGCTCGAGGTCGATGACCTCGTTGATCTTGTCGAGGCCGAGATCCTTCGAGCCCTCGACGAGGACCTTGCGCACGCTGGGGCGCTCGGTGACCGCGAACGTGATGATGGCGCCGCCGCCGGGCCCGATCTCCGCCTCGACGGTGACGTCGGCGAAGAAGCCCATCTTCCACATCGCGCGGACGTCGTCGCGGATCTTGTTGGCGTCGATCGTCGCGCCGACCTTGGAGAGGAGGTTGATGCGGATGGCATCGTCCTCGACCTTGCGGTTGCCGCGGAACTGGATGCGGTCGATCGGGCGGCCGACCAGCTTGGGGACGGGGTCCGCCGGGTCGGTCTCGACGACCGGCTCGTCATCTTCCTCGGGCGGCGCCGGGGGAGCCGGCTGCGCCAGCGCGACGGTCGGCACGAACATCAACAGCACGAGGAGTGCGCGAACAGCACGCATCTCAGGTCTCCTCCACGGGCTCGAGGCGACCGCCATCGACCATCTTCAACCGGCGCGGCATGAGGCGCGCAAGCTCGGGGTTGTGCGTCATCACCAGAAGCGTCGATCCGCGCTCGCGATTGAGCTCGACGAAGAGCGCGTGGATATCCTCGCCGGTGTGGCGGTCGAGGTTGCCGGTCGGCTCGTCGGCGAGGAGGAGCGCCGGCTCGAGCACCATCGCGCGCGCGAGCGCCACACGCTGCTGCTCGCCGCCCGACAGCTGGGACGGCTTGTGCGTGAGGCGGTGCGAGAGGCCGACGCGGCCGAGGATGTCGGTGGCGCGCTTGCGCGCCTGCGGCTTGGGGATCCGCTGGATGAGCGCGGGCATCATGACGTTCTCGACCGCCGTGAACTCGGGGAGGAGGTGATGGAACTGGAAGACGAAGCCGATCTTGCGGTTGCGAAACTCCGCGAGCCGCTCCGGCGTCATCGTCGTGAGCTCCTCGCCGTCGAACCGGATCGAGCCGCGCGACGGGAGATCGAGCGTGCCGAGGATCTGCAGGAACGTCGACTTGCCGACGCCGGAGGCGCCGACCACCGAGACCATGTCGCCAGGATCGAGCGTCAGGTTGACTTCCTTGAGCACGTGCAGCGTGTTGCCGCCGTGCATGTACTCCCGCCACAGGTCCCGGATCTCGACCCGGCCGCCATGCCCTCTCGCCGCACGGGGGACCGGCGCTTCGGCCGGCTCGGTGGCGGGAACGGTGGTAATCGCAGCTGGTTCGGTCACGGGATTCCTGAGAGAGCGCCGGAACTTAGTCGGGCGGATTCACCCTGTCAACGTCGCTTGGACCCTGGAGAAAGCGTTAGCGTTGCCCGTCATGACCTCGACGATCTCGGTTCGACGCGCGGAACCGGCCGACGGGCCCGCGTACGTGCGCCTGGTGCGTGCTCTCGCGGAGTTCGAGAAGCTCCCGCCCCCCGATGACGCGGCCGCCGCCCGCCTGGTGGACGACGCCTTCTCCAACCCGCCTCGGTACGAGCTGTGGATCGCCGAGCTCGATGGCGCCGTGGCGGCGTACGCCGTGACGTTCGCCACCTATTCGACCTTCCGTGGCAAACCGACCCTGTTCCTGGAGGACCTCTTCGTCCATCCCGACCACCGCCGGTGCGGCGTGGCGAGCGCGGTCCTGGCGAGGCTGCGCACCGAAGCCGAGTCACGAGGCTGCGGACGCTTCGAGTGGTTCGTCCTCGACTGGAACGAAAACGCTCAGCAGCTCTACGCCGGGGTCGGAGCCAGGCCGCTCAAGGAGTGGCAGCTCTGGCGCGTCGACCTGCCCTGACCGGCGCCTGGAGATGCCCTAGATGCCGACCGAGAGGCCGAGGGTCCACAGACGCGCGCCGACGTCGCCGGCCGTGGTCTCGAGCTTGTCCTGGCTCATCTCGCCCCAGAGGGCGGCCTCGCCGAGGAGCGGCGCCTTGAGGCGGTACTCGAGGCCGAGGCCACCGACGTAGCCGTCGGCGGTGTCGTCGCCGATGCGATCGCCCTCAGCGCCGAGCCAGACGCGCTCGAGGCCGAGGCGGCCGAAGGCACCGAAGGCGCCGTCGATCGGCAGCGTGAGCCGGGCGTGGATGCCAGCGGCGGTCGCCTCGTCGGTCGAGAGGGCGAAGCGCGAGAGGCTGCCTTCGAGCGCGAGGCGGCCGAAGCTCTGGCCGAGGGCGAGGCGGCCGTTGCCGCCGTCACCGTCGCCGTCGGCGGCGGTCATGAGCTCGCCCTGGAGGACGGGATCGCCGCCGAGGCCGAGCGAGAGGTAGCTACCGGCCGACGCGGTGGAGACGCTGGCGAGGAGGAGGGCCGTGGCGAGCGCGAGGAGAGAACGGCGGAGGCGGAGGCGGAACATGATGAGTGGATCATCAGCAACGGTCGTGCCGTGGGCCACTTCGTTACGAAACGCGCGCTTGGCCCGCGGATCGTGATGTGCGGTTCACGCTGCAGAACGCACGTTGTCCCGGCTGCGCACGGCCTAGATGGCCTGGCCGCGCTCGTGCGCGATCCACGCGAGGATCGACTCGACCGCCGCGCGCTCGCTGCGCCGCACCGCCGCGCACATGCGCGCCCAGGCGCCGTCCTGCACGGGCGCCGGCGCCGCGACCTCGAGGCGTGCCAGCGCCGTCTCCGCCGCGGCCGCGAGCTCGACGAGCCCGACGCGCTCGCGCAGGTCGAGGAGGCGCGCGTCGATGCCCCCGTCGACGAGGAACGGCTCGTCGCCGACGACGAGGACCGCCTCGTGCACGGAATTGGTGTCGAACGCGAAGCCGTACTCGACCAGGAGGTGCGTGTTGCTGTACGCGCCGTACTCGAAGTGCACCGGTTCGCCCGGGGCGAAGCCTCGACACGCGCTCACGACGTACTCGCTCGCGGCGGTGTCGTACCGCCACGTGGTGTCGCCGGGGGAGTGGTCCATGAGGTCCACGATCGGGATGAACGCCAGCCGTGGCGCGGTGGTGTAGGGCGCGTTGAAGCCGCGCGATCGCACGTTGGCGCGCCCCCACGCGTAGCCGGCGAGCCCGACCCGGGCGCGCACGTCGGCGGCGAGCCGCGCGTACGTCTCGACGATGTCGTGGTGCGCCTCGGCCGCGAGCAAGCGCGCGGCCGTGCCGGCGAGCGGCGCCAGCGCGTCGTCCCCACGGTACACGGGCATGTCGGGGAACGCGGCCGGCAGCACGTCGAGGAACGGGCGCCACGGCGAGTCCGGTTGCTCCGACTCGAGCGCCAGCCAGACCGCGAGCGTGTCGCGCGGGCTCCGCCAGGCGTCGCCGAACGGCACCGGCTCGCCGGTCGCGGTCGTCGCGAGGTCGCCATCGGAAAGCACCAGCGCGCGCGGCATGACGACGACCGGCTCACCGGCCGCGATGGCGCGCCGAGCACGCGCCGAGCAGTTCCCGGCCGCGTCCACGACCAGCTCGAGCGCCTCGAAGCGAGCGCCCCGCGCGCGCGCCCACGCTTCCAGCCGCGCGATCGCCTGAGCCCGCTCGGCCGCGCTCGGCGGCGGCTGCGCGCGCTCGGGCAGCGCTGACCAGATCGGCTCCGCGCGCATCGGCGCGATGCTACTGCTTCAGGCCGGCCGCGGGGCGGAGCTGAGCGGCGACGACGGCGGGATAGATCGTCGCGGCGATGCTGATGACGAGGCCGGCGCCGTACACCAGCGCGACGGTGAAGAAGTCGATCTCCACCGGCAGCTTGTTGATGTAGTAGACGTCCGGGTTGATCGGGAAACCGTCGACGGCGAGGCGCCAGGCGCCGACGAGCCCGACCGCGACGCCGAGGCTGGTGCCGATGATGCCGATGAACAGGCCCTGGAGCATGAACACGCCGATGATCCCGACGTCGCTCGCGCCGAGGGTCTTGATGAGCGCGATCTCGCGGCCCTTCTCGACGACGGTCATGATCAGGTTGCCGACGATCGAGAACGACGCGACCAGGATGATGATCGCGAGCACCATGAACATCGCGATCTTCTCGAGCTTGAGGGCCGAGAACAGGTTGCGGTTGAGCTCGCGCCAGCCCTGCACGCGGTAGTTGGGGCCGAGCTCCCGCTGGATGCGCGCCACGACCGTGTCGACCGCGTCGGGGTGGTGGATGCGGACCTCGATGCCGTCGACGGCGTCGCCCATGCGCAGGAACTGCTGCAACGACTCGAGCGACACGTACACGAGCTTGAGGTCGTACTCGTACATGCCGGTGAAGAACTGGCCGGCGACGCGGTAGTCGCGGTTGTACGGGATCGGCGTGCCGGTCGCGTCCGGGTTCATCGGGTCCGCGAGCGGCGACACCAGGCGCACCTCCTGGTCGGTGTAGCAGTGGATCTGCTTCACCAGCTCCTTGCCGACCAGGACGCCGGGCAAGGTCGCGATGCGCTGGCCGCTCGACCGCGTGGTGCGAGCGCTGTTGCGCGACTTCGAGAAGTCGGTCGGCTCGCCGGCGACGACCGGCTCGCCCTCGGCGAAGTCGTCGGGCGCCGGATCGGACGGTGGCTCCACGTCGGTGCCCTCGGGCCGGTCGAGCAGGACCGCGCGCGCGTCGGGGCCGCCGAAGTCGGGGTCGGCCGCCGGATCGAGCGGCGCCGGCTCGACGTCGGAGCCCGTGTCGGTCCCGTCGCCCGAGAAGTCGACGGGCTCGGCCGCGCCCGGCATGTCGGGCGGCGCCGGGTCGACGACCGGGTTATCGGGGTCGGGCGGCGTCGTGGGCGGCGCCGGCTCGAGGACCTCGCCGTCATCGGAAATGAGCGGCGCCAGGCGCTCGAGCGCGTTGCCGTAGTCGATGCCGTCCGGGTCCTTGAGCGCTTTCTCGAGGTTGGTCACCTCGACCGCGCTCGCGACGTCGATGCCCTTCACGATCACGTTGAAGTAGTTCGAGTTCGCGGCGATCACGACCTCGCTGGTCGCGAACGGCGTCGACGCCACCACGCCCGGCACCTTGTCGACGCGCGCGCGGATGTCCTGCCACTCGGTGAACTCGCCCTCTTCCTTCGCGATCTGGATGTGCGCGTTCGACCCGAGGATCTTGGATCGCAGATCGCTCTCGAAGCCGTTCATGATCGACAGCACGAGCACGAGCGCCGCCGCGCCGATCGAGACACCGACGATCGAGACCGTCGAGTAGAAGGTGAAGAGCGCGCGGACGCCGGCGACGTAGAGCCAGAAGCACCCGACGCCGAGCGTGATGTTCGCCGTCATCACGTAGTCGCCGTAGCCCGGCGTGCTCTTGTCGAGCAGCGCCTTGGGATCGGGCGCGGTCATGAACAGCGAGATGACCGCGAGCCACACCGCGTACTTCACGAAGGCGACGGCCGCCATCCCGAGCGCGAGCTTGCTCAGGTGCGGCGGATCCGCCAGCAGGTAGCGGAGCGCGACGAAGGTCTGGAACCGGCTCTTCATGTCGATGTCGTTCCGGTGTCGTTCCGGTCACTCCGGGCGCATCAACGGGAACAGGATGACGTCGCGGATCGACGCCGCACCGGTGAGCATCATGGCGAGGCGGTCGATGCCGATGCCCTCGCCTGCGGTCGGCGGCATGCCGACCTCGAGGGCGCGGCAGTAGTCCTCGTCGTAGTCCATCGTCTCGGCCGCGCCGGCCGCCTTCGCGACGAGCTGGGCCTGGAACCGCGAGCGCTGGTCGTCGGGGTCGTTGAGCTCGGAGAACCCGTTCGCGATCTCCTTGCCGCACACGAACAGCTCGAACCGATCGCAGAACGCAGGGTCACTGTCGTTCTTGCGCGCGAGCGGCGACACGGCGAGCGGGAACTGCGTCAAGAAGGTCGGCTGGACGAGCTTGGCCTCGGCGACTGCCTCGAACAGCATGTAGCCGATGTGACCGGCACGGATGCGACGCTCCACCTCGTTGGGATAGCGCTCGATCATGCGCGCCGCCAGCGTCGGACGCTCGCCGGGGTCCTTGAACCCGAGCACGACATCCTCGGGCGATCGGTCGAACGTGCCGGACGGCACACCCTCGAGGAGCGCG
>DATLEB010000008.1:0-27377 GCA_035525615.1 Kofleriaceae bacterium
TAGCAGGGCTGCGTCATGCCATCGACGATGCCGTCGCAGTCGTCGTCCTGGTTGTCGCAGACCTCCATGGTCGGGCCCTGACCGCCCGAGCACGAGAGCGTTCCGCTCGTACACGTCGTCATGCCCGGGTTGCACTCGCCGGTTCCAACCCCACACGGCTGCGTCACGAAGTTCTCGTCGATGCGCGTGTCGCAATCCTCGTCGATGTTGTTGCAGACGTCGCAACCCGCGGCCTGCGAGCACTGCGGGACGCAGCCCGTACAGTTGATCCCGTCATCGATGAGACCGTTGCAGTTGTCGTCCAGGCCGTTGCAGATCTCGGCGCTCGGCGTACCAGGCGTGGCGCTGCACTGGAGGCCGAGCTGGTCACCGGTGCACACCAGCTGCCCGTTGCGCTGGCACGTGCCGACGCCGACCGTGCACGCCGTGCCCTTGCCGGGGAAATCCTCGTCGACCAGCACGTCGCAGTCGTCGTCGAGGTTGTTGCACCGCTCGCTCACGACCGAGCTGGCAACGATCTGCGCCAGCGCGAGCTGAAGCTCGAGCTGGTTCTGCACCAGGATCGCCTGGCCGGTGCCGCCGGCGGCGGCGATCTGGTTGAGGTCCATGCGGGTCTGGCAGTTGGGATTACCGCCGGGGCACACCGCGAAGCCGATGACGTAGACCG
This sequence comes from Kofleriaceae bacterium, assembly GCA_035525615.1. Classification (GTDB taxonomy): domain Bacteria; phylum Myxococcota_A; class Polyangia; order Haliangiales; family Haliangiaceae; genus UBA2376. The sequence continues at coordinate 668 of DATLEB010000008.1, forward strand.
GCACGTCGTAGTCGGGGACGTTCACGCCCGACGCGTTGGTGAACGACATGTTCTGGAACGTGCGGGCGGCCGTGACAGCGGCGGCGACCGACTCGCAGCTCTCGCCGCCGTCGGTGAGGAACACGACCTGGTGCTTGCGACACGGCGTCTTGGTGTCAGCGGTGGCGTTGGCGAGCACCGCCGCCCGCATGTTGCGCAGCGACGCGGCGATGGGCGTGCCGCCTTGCGCACGCAGCTCGTTGGTCGTCGAGAACGGGTTCTGGTTGTGGTCGATCCATTCGAAGATCTGGGCGTAGTTGTCGCCGAACCCGGTGGCCGGAAAGTTCACCAGCTGCTCGCCGCCGGTGCACTGACCGGCATAGCGAATGAAGCGATGCGTGGGATCGGCGGACGGGAAGCAGCTGACGCTGCTCGTTCCGTTGAGCAGGCTGGTCGCGCCGGTCTTCACCCGGTCGAGATCGAACAGCTCGCAGGTCGCGCGATCGAAGCCGTTGGCGAAGTCGCAGTTCGCGCACGAAAAGCTGGCCGGCGAGCCCGTCCAGGTGAACATCGCGCACTGGCCTTCGAAGCCCGCCGTGGTGGCGTCGTCGAGTCGGTCGGCGTCGATCGCGCAGACCTGCGGGGTTCCGGCGTTGTTGTCGTGGTCCTCGCACTCGTGCGGGCTCGCGCACGTCGTGGGACAGGTCTGGCCGCCGGTGATCTGCGTGTACCGCCAGAGCGAGAACTCGACCTCGCCGAAGGTGGCGGTCACGTCCTGCAGCGCCTCCTTGGCCTGGTACATGCGGCTCTCGTTGGCGACGCCGTCGCCGTTGAGATCACACCCCGGGATCTCGGCAGAACCATCGCCGCGAGTCTGGATGCCCTCGCTGACCGACATCACCGCGCCGCACGTGCCGCCGATCAAGTTCGAGTAACACGTCTGGTAGAGCGAACGACACGTCGCATCCCACGTCGCGCTGCCGGCGCCGTTGCAGGACGGGCGGAAGTTGATGGTGTCGCTCACGCACGGGTTGCACGTCGTCTGTCCGGCCGGCGGATCTGACGTGTGCGAGCACGGATTCCATCCCGTGCACGTCTCCGTGTACGTGATGATCTCGGGCGTCATCAGCATCGACCCCGACGAGTCCACCATCACCGAGATGCGGTTCTTCACCGGCTGGGCGAAGGCCCCACCGGCGCCCATGCCGATCGCAACGCAGACAAAGAGTGCAGTAACCCCGATGCGTCGGGAGAAGCGCATTCGGTCTCCAGGCTAGGTGTCTCCGACCTGCGCCCTCACGCCGGTCGTGTGCCGATTGTATGGAATCGGCAGCCCACCCGTACAGGGCTAACGCGGCTAACGCGAAAGGTCGAAGGGTAGCGATCGGGATGCCGACTTCTCGTCGGACACCTCGTCCGGGTGTTCCTTCAAGAACCGCATGAACATGTCGAGGAAGGCGGCCTGGTCCTTCGACATCGAAAGGAACGAAAGTCCCACCTGGAAGCGATCCCCGAGCCCGGTACACCACACGACGCGCGCCGGCAGTGCGAGCGGTTCGGAGACGCCTTCGGCATTGAAGATGAGCGCGATCGACACCTCGAGCTGCTGACCGCGCGCCGGCTCTGCGTCGACGTCGGCGCACAACCCACCTCGCGAGAGGTTGGTGGTACGCCCCTTGGCGATGATGCCGGCCTTGGTCCGGAGGCTCACCTCCGTCCCGATGGCGTAACGCGGGTGCTCGCGATCAGTAGTCACAGGTCGCTGAACGAATTGGGACATCTCCCCGGGCCATCGGCAAGTTTTCCGCCTGTCCGCGTATCGAGCAGCGCCCACGCCTCTTCGGCGTCGAGTCGTTTCCCGGGGTCGTCGACCGCCTGCAGCTCCGCGCGGCGCCAGCGGAAGTAGAGAAGCGTGACCTCCTCGTCGAGGGCCGTGCGGGCCCGGCTCGCATCGCGCTCGACGCCGGCGAGTCGAGGTTCGGCGGGGTCGTAGAGCAGCCGGTCGAGTCGCCAGGAGAGCCGCACCTCGTAGACCTCGCGGTTCCCGACTTCCTCCGGCACCGCCGCGTACCGGTCGTCGTCCCAGTCGAGGGCGCGCGCGCCGCGCAACGTCACCCACGGCAAGAGACCGGCGACCCGAGCCCGCCGGCGCCAGCGCACGTCCTCGTCGAGCCCCGCGTGCCGCCGCGCCGCGCGCTGGAGCTCACGCAGCGACGGCAGGCACGGGTCGGCGTGCGCGTCGGCCAGGGTCCCGACCAACCAGGCAGCCAGCATCCCGAAGGCCAGGATCCACGCTACGGTCCGAACATGGCGACCGCGCGAGAGACGGGCCTTTCGGCGAGCGCCCGGACGGTCCTGGCGCGCCGGTACCTCCGAGCCGGTGCCGGCGGACGGGTCGAGACCGCCGACGAGATGTTCGACCGGGTCGGCGCCGCCGTCGCCGCCGCCGAGGCCGCCTTCGGCGCCTCGCCCGAGGCCATCGCCATCACGGCGGCGCGCTTCTCGGCCCGGATGCGTGCCCTCCAGTTCCTCCCGAATTCGCCGACCCTCATGAACGCCGGGCGACCGCTCGGCCAGCTCGCCGCCTGCTTCGTCGTGCCGGTCGGCGATTCGAGCCAGGACATCTTCGCGGCGCTGGGCTGGGCCGCCGAGATCCAGAAAAGCGGCGGCGGCACCGGGTTCGCCTTCTCGCGGCTGCGCCCGGCGGGGGACCCGGTCGAGTCCACCGGCGGCGTCGCCTCCGGGCCGGTGTCGTTCATGCACGTGTTCGACTCCGCCACGGAGGCGATCAAGCAGGGCGGCACCCGGCGCGGCGCCAACATGGGCATCCTGCGCATCGATCACCCGGACATCCTCGACTTCATCTCGGTGAAGCTCGATCCGGCGCGCATGCGCAACTTCAACCTGTCGGTCGCCGCCACCGATCGCTTCATGGCCGCCGCCGCCGCGGGGGAGCGGTTCACGCTGGTCAACCCGAAGACCGGTGCCGTCGCGCGCGAGCTGGACGCCACCGCCGTCCTCGATCTCATCGCCACCGCCGCCTGGACGTCGGGTGACCCCGGCATGGTGTTCATCGACCGCGTCGAGGCCACCAACCCGACGCCGGCGCTGGGCGCCATCGAGGCGACGAACCCCTGCGGCGAGCAGCCGTTGCTCCCGTTCGAGGCGTGCACGCTCGGCAGCATCGACCTGGGTCGTTTCGTCGCCGCTGGCGCCATCGACTGGGACGCGCTGCGTGATTGCATCCACGATGCGGTCCGCTTTCTCGACGATGTGGTCGAGGCCAACGTGTACCCGCTTCCCGCCATCGCGGCCGCGACGCGGGCGACGCGCAAGATCGGGTTGGGCGTCATGGGCCTGGCCGATCTGCTCGTCGAGCTCGGCGTCCCGTACGACGACGCGCGTGCGCTCGAGATCGGCGAGCAGGTCGCCGCTTTCTTCGAGCACGAGTCGGTCGCCGCCTCGGTCGCACTCGCCGTCGAACGCGGTCCGTTCCCGGCGTTCGCAGGCTCCCGCTGGGCCGAGGCCGGTCACGCGCCGCTGCGTAACGCGACCACGACGACGGTCGCGCCCACCGGGACCATCAGCATCATCGCCGGCTGCTCGAGCGGCATCGAGCCCCTTTACGCCGTCGCCTACGAGCGCAACGTCCTCGAGGGCGCGGTCCTGCCCGAGCTTCACCCCGGCTTCGCGCGTCGAGCCGAGGCCCTCGGCATTCTCGACGAGCCGTTGCTCGCGGCCATCCGTCGGCGAGGCGGTGTCCGCGGACTTGCGCGGGTTCCGGCGGACCTGCAGCGTCTGTTTGCGACGGCGCACGACGTTCCGGTCGAGCAGCACGTCCGGATGCAGGCGGTCTTTCAGCGGCACGTCCACGCGGCGGTGTCGAAGACGATCAACCTTCCGCACGACGCGACGCCGGCGGACATTCGTCGGGCTTACGAGCTCGCCTACACGCTGGGCTGCAAGGGCATCACCGTCTACCGCGACGGGTCGCGCACGAGCCAGGTGCTGAGCTTTGGCGGCGAGGAAGCCAAGCGCACCGACGAGGTTCCGCAGTGCCCGGCCTGCGGCGGTCAGGAGCTGCGCGATGCGGGACGGTGCAAGGTCTGCTTGAGCTGTGCGTGGTCGGCGTGTGGATGAGTCCATACGCCGCGTGCTCAGCAAGCGCAGTGCCGACGATGCGATCGAGCAGTCTCGCGCGGTTGCGGACACGAGTGTCCGGTTACCGGACAAACTCGTCCGTATCCCGGACGAGCGCGTCCGAAGCTCGGCCGGAGACATGTCCCTCGGCCGCTCCCGACCGCGGGGCGCCTGATCCTGACGCGGGGCGCCTGATCCTGACGCGGGGCGCCTGATCCTGACCGCGGGGGCGCCTGATCCTGACCGCGGGGCGCCTGAACCTGACCGCGGGGCGCCTGAGCCTGACCGCGGGGCGCCTGAGCCTGACCGCGGAGCGCTTAAACGAGCAGAGGCCCCGGCGGGGGCCCCTGGATCGCATCTGCTGTGTCCGTCCCGATCGGAATCGGGCAGGACGCTCAGCGACGGCGGCGACGACGAGCAGGACGGGGCGCCACGGCGGCGGCCTCGAGCTCCTCGAGATGCTCGAGCATCTGGATCATCGTGTTGCGGGTTGCAGTGTGCGGCTCGTTGGTGATGGCGCGGCCCATGCTGATGCGCAGCTCGGCGCGCAGCTCGGACTCGATGAGCCGGTAGGTACGGAGTGCCTCCTCGGGATCATAATGATTGAGATCTGCCTCACACCCGGTGGCGGCGATCCACACGGCAGCGAGCGCGGCCGCGCGGCGTCCGGGAGACGAAGCCGCGAAATCCTTGACCGTCGTGCGCAGGCGTTGGCGAACCACCGTGATCGGGGGCAACGCGACAAGGCCATCGTTGTCATCGTCGGGGCGACGTAGGACGGGACGTGTCATCGTGCGTATCTCTTTCCTTTTTCCCGCCCCTAAGCCATTGAATTGGCTCACCCGGCGGGAGTCGCACCTTGCCTCAACAGCTATCGAATTGCCACGACTATTTCTGGAAAATCTGACGCAGGGAACCCTGGGATCGGGCGGGAGTGCCGGTCTGAACCCCCACACGACAAAATTCCGGGATCATTGGATTCCGGAGAGGAAATCGAGGACCGCGCGATCGATTTCGTAAGGTCGCTCGATCGGGGCGGTATGGCTTCCATCCGGCACCTCGAACATCGTCGCTCCAGGGATCGAAGCGGCCATCTGACGGCTTCGCTCGGGCGGTGTGAATCCGTCTCGTCCTCCGGCAATGACGAGCACGGGCACGTCGATCTCGCCCAGCCAGTCTTCCGACGAGTGCTGCCCCGCGGCGGCGAGGATCGCCAGGAACACGCGCACGTCCATCCGTGAGAGCCCCTCGAGGTACGGCATGAAGTCCTCGGCGCGGACGAGCGCACGATTGATCTCGAGGCGGCCGGCGATCCCCATCGCCAGCCGTGTCGGCACGAGCGCCCTCGTCACACTGTTGATGAGGCCGGGGGCGCGAACGATGAGCTTCTCGATCGTGGGTAACAGGTCCTCGAGGGTGCGCACGCCGCGGAACGTGCGAAGCGGGTGCGATGGCGCGCCACAGACGAGCACCAGCGCACGGACGCGGTCGCGGTGGCGACGCCACGTCTCGAGCGCGACCTGAACCCCCATCGAGTGTCCGACGAGAACAGCGCGTGGCACCTTCGCGTCGTCGAGCACCGCTGCGAGGTCATCGGCGAGATCTGCGATCGCCACGCGACCGAGATCGCGCGGTGCCTGCGATCGCCCATGACCGCGGTAGTGCGAATGAAGCACGCGGCGCGGAGCCAGCGAGCGGCGCATGTAGCGCCACACGTACCCGTCGCAGCCAATGCCATCGCATAGCGCGACCGCCGAGCGCGCGTCACCGCGGTCGTCGTCGCTGTAGAAGAGCCGCGTACCGTCGCTAGGCGACGCGGCCCACTGCCATGTGCTCACGCCCGACTACCGCGAGATCACGAAATTTCTTTCGTGTCCTCCTCGCCGGGAAACTCGTTCACCGACGGGTACTTCATGATCTCCTTGCGGGCGATCTTCCATGCTTTCTGGACGATCCACGACAGCGAGCGGTCCTGGCGGGCCGCCTCGTCCTGGATCTCCTTGAGCATATCTTCCGGGAAGTATAGAGACTGCTTGCGCTTGTCGGAGCCGGCCATCGTGGAACTGATTCTCACGGTGCCACCTACACTGTGTCAAGGCGCCGGCCATGTACGGTGTAGGAACAAGCTGACTGCCCGGGGGGGTTGTAACCGGACCCCGACGTGACTATGGTAGCCGGCCTTTTCGAACGCCCCGGGGGCTGAGCCCGGGTACGATACTGGACCTCCGACGGATTGAGGGGGCTTGAACGTGACAACAGGTACTACTGCCGCCGCTGCGGCCGCCAAGCCGCTGACCAAGAAGGAACTCCTGAAGTTCAAAGAGCTTCTGGACGAGAAGCGGCGGGCGGTGCTCGATCGTGCGCGCAAGACCCTGACCGAGGACATGCAGCTCGATCCGAGCGACTTGCCCGACGAGATGGATCTCGCGTCTGCCGAGTACAACCAGTCGTTCGAGTTTCGCCTGCGCGGTCGCGACAAGGCGCTCCTCGGCAAGCTCGATCTCGCTCTCAAGAAGATCGATGACGGCACGTTTGGTCAGTGCGAGTCGTGCGAGGAGCCGATCGGGAAGAAGCGTCTGGAAGCGCGTCCCGAGACCGGCCTCTGCATCCGCTGTAAAGAGGATCAGGAGCGGGACGAGCGGACGTTTGGCTGAGCGACGAGCGGACGGTCACCTGATCTGGGTGTTACCGTTCGCGCGTGGCTGATGACGACGAGCCGCCGCGCGAAGATCGTCGGCGCTTCCTGAAGGTTGCCACCTGCGCCCTCGGCGGTGGCATCGGTATCACCGTCGCCGCGCCGGCGGTGAGTTATCTCCTGCATCCCGTCGGGACGCGCACCGTCACGGCCGCGGCCGAGCCGATCGATGCCGTCGCCGTCGACGCGCTCGGCACACGCCCCGTGCGCGTGCCGTTGCGCGCGCGCTCCCTGCGCGATGCGTGGACGTCCACCAATGACGTCCCGCTCGGCGCCGCATGGGTGCGGCGCGACGAAAAAGGCGACGTGCACGCGCTCTCGTCGGTGTGCCCGCACCTGGGCTGCGCGGTCGCGTTCAGCCAGCCGACGGGCGACTTCCGCTGTCCGTGTCACGACAGCGCGTTCTCGGTGACGGGTGAATACCGGCGCGGTCCGGCCGAACGCGGCCTCGATCCGTTGCCGCTCGAAGTGAAGGACGGTCGCGTCTACATCACGTGGGTGCGATTCCGCGCCGGCGGATCATCGCGCGAGCCGGCGTAGGCGCACCGATGATGAAGCGGATCGGGGACTGGCTCGACGAGCGCACCGGCCACCGGCGCGCCACGCACCTCGCGCTCGAGGAGCCGGTGCTCGGCGGCGCGTCGTTCGTCTACGTGATGGGCTCGGTCCTGCTCTTCCTGCTCATCTTGCAGGCGACCACCGGCGCGTTGCTCGCGTTCTACTACTCGCCCTCGGCCACCGACGCGTGGGGCTCGGTCGCGTACATCGAGGACGAGGTCACGCTCGGCTGGTTCGTGCGGGGGCTCCATCATTACGGTGCGTCGGCGATGGTCGTCGCGGCCGGGCTGCACATGCTCCAGGTCGTCCTCTACGGCGCGTACAAGAAGCCGCGCGAGGTGACGTGGTGGATCGGCGTGATGCTGCTCGGCCTCATCCTCGCGTTCGCGCTCACCGGGTACCTCCTGCCGTGGGATCAGACCGGCTACTGGGCGACCAAGGTCGCGACCGGCATCGCCGGCGAGACGCCGGTCGCGGGCCACGACGTGCAGGCGGCGCTGCAGGGCGGGAACGAGTACGGCAACCTGACGCTGACGCGCTTCTTCGCGCTCCACGTCTTCATCCTTCCGGCGATCACGTTCGGGCTCGTCGGCCTGCACGTGCTGCTCTTCCGCAAACACGGCGCGACGCCACGCTGGGGGCGAAGCGACGACGACCTCCGGCGCACCGCGCAGCCGTTCTGGCCCGATCAGCTGTTCCGGGATCTCGCGGCGATGGCGCTGGCGTTCGTCGCGCTCGTCGCGTGGACGGTGCACACCGGCGGCGCGGGTCTCGATGCGCCGGCCGATCCATCGTCGAACTTCGACGCGCGGCCCGAGTGGTACTTCCGTCCGCTCTTCCAGATGCTCAAGTACTTCTCCGGACCTCTGGAGACCGTGGTCGCGCTCGGTGCACCGGTCCTGGTCGGTGGCGTGCTCTTCGCGCTCCCCATCCTCGATCGCGGCGCCGATCGATCGCCGCGCCGCCGCATCCTCGCGCTCGCCCTCGTGCTCGGTGGGTTCGCGGTGACGGGCGCGCTCACCATGATCTCGTTCAACGCCGACGCGGCAGACAAGGCGCTCACCGAGCGCGAGGCTGTGTCCGAGAAGCTCGCCGTGAAGGCACGACGGCTCGCGCGCGAGCATGGCGTGCCGGCGGCGGGTGGCACGGCCGTATACACGACCACGCCCTTCTATCGTGCGCGCGTGCTCTGGACCGAGCACTGCGGAGGTTGCCATCAGGGCAAGGAGCGCAAGGGCCCCCTCATCGGTCCCGGCTACAACAGCCGTGCGTGGATCCGCGGGATGCTGACGACGCCGTCGGGGGACGAGTACTTCGGGCGCACCAAGATCGGAAAGAGCGAGGAGGCGATGCCCGCGGCGGAGGTCGAGGGCGCGGATCTCGATGCGCTGGTCGAGCTGGTCTACGCCGAGTCCGGTGCGTCCGACGTCGACGCGAAGCTCGTCGCGCGTGGTGGCGAGCTCTTCACCGAGCAGCCGTGCGGCGATTGCCACGAGCGAACCGGCGACGCGAGCTCGAGCGGACCCAACCTCGCGGGTCGCGGCACGGTGCAGCACCTGACGACGTTCATCGGGGACACGGGGCAGGCCCGCTTCTTCGGCGAGAAGCACGAGATGCCGCGCTTCGCCGACGATCTCGGTCCCGAGGATCGGGAGCGCCTGGCTGACTACGTTGTGTGGTTGCGCACAGCGACAACTGCGGACATCGAACGCCTCGACGAGTAGCGCAGCGGAATCCCTGTAAGTCCGCGGGGCTGCGCGCGTTGACTTGGCGCAGGTGCGCGGGAATACTCCGCGTTGAAACATTCGGGGACCTGGCCGTCCAACGACGTGAGCTTACGAAGGAGACTCGACAAATGAAGCGAACGGCACGAATCACCTCGGCACTTCTCCTGGCGGCGCTGCTCGGCAGCACCTCGGCATGTGTCGTCACCGCCCGTGGCCGGGTTCGTACCGGCGCTGTCGTCGTGTACGAGGAGCCGCCGGCTGCTCGTGAAGAGATCGAATACAGCCAAGGCCGCTCGGGCTACGTCTGGGTCCGCGGACGCTACGACTGGCAGGGTGGCCAGTGGGTCTGGGCACCCGGTCACTGGGAGCGCGAGCGCTCGGGCTACATGTGGAACGACGGTCGCTGGGAGCGTCGTGACAACAGCTGGCACTGGGTCGAGGGCCAGTGGGTCGTCCACGGCAGCGGCACGGTCGTCACCAATGGTGGCGGCGGTCGCCCGCAGGAGATCGATCACCGAGGCGGTGGCGGTGGTGGCGGCGGTGGCTCGCCCCCGCCGGTCGTCGGTCACGCCGGTAACCCCGACGGGAGCGGCGTCGGCGTCGTCTCGGGCAACGGGCAGGTCGTCGTCAACGTGCACGGGCCGACGTCGGCGCCTCCGCCGGTTCGCGTCGAGAACCCGGGCCCGTCGCGCGGCGGCTACGTCTGGGTCCGCGGCTACTACGAGTGGCGCCAGAACCAGTACGTCTGGATCCCCGGCCACTGGGAGCGCGAGCGCATGGGCCACCAGTGGTTCGATGGCCGCTGGGAGCTCCAGGGCAACGTCTACGTCTGGGTCCAGGGCGAGTGGCGTGCGGGTGGTGCGCCGCAGGGCGGCTCGGTCCGCGACCGTCGCACGCACTGACCACGAGCGACCCGGCACCGACGGGTTGATGTGACGCAGCCGGCTCGAACTGAGCCGGCTGTTTGCGTTTCGGCGTGGCGAGGCTCAGCGCAGATCGAGCCACTTGGTGAGGAACGACGGGTCGGCGCGCGAGACGCCGCTCGCGAAGAAGCAGCCACGGCGGATGGTCTCGATCGCGAGGCTCGGCACCTGCTTGCGCGGGAGCCAGCCGACGCGCATCTCGGCGGTGCCTCGGCCATGCACCGGGTAGACGTCGATGGTGTGGAAGGGATCGCGGACATGGCCGGTCGACACCATGAGGGTGCCGCCGCTCGATTCGGAGGAGGGGCGATCGAAACGCATCTGGAGCGCGGTGGAGATGGCGTGACGAGTCATCTTGCGGCGCGCGAGCCACTGCGCGTCACGCAAGACGACGCGTCCGAGCGACTCGCCATCGGCGAGCAGACGCTGGCGCTGGAAGCCGTTCCCGCGCAGGCGGTTCTCGAGATCGGCGATCGGCATCGCCGTGTAGATCTCGAAGAGCGAGTCGATGTCGTGGGGCTTGAGCGCGGTGACATCGGGCGGGAGGATGTCAGGCAGTGGCGTGATGCCGGCGAGTGCATGCAGCGCGTCGTACGCCTCGGGACAGAGCTCGAGTGATGCGAGCGTCTCGGGCCTCGCCTTGCGTGCGAGCGTCTCGAGCGTGCGACCGGGCGCCAGCGCACCGGCGCGACGATCGAAGCGCCAGATCGTCGCGAACGCCTTGATCATGCCGTCCGGCGTGAGCGCGGCGAGCACGCGCGCGTAGGGCGTGCCGCGTGCCGAGTCGCGAACCTCGCCGGCGCCGAAGAGCGCGCTGCACCGCTGACCACCCCAGTCCTTGACGATGTCGCGTGCGTGCTGGCCGATGTGCTCTTCGAGCACGCCCTTGTGCATCGCGCAGAAGTCGGTGACTGCGTCGGCGGCGGCGATCAGCGTGCGCGGGTCCTCCTGCGCGAGCCCCGCACGCGCATCGAGCACGGTCACCAGGCTCCGCCAGGCCCGGTCGAGAGCGACCACGAGGTGATCGTACGACAAATGCGGAACGTTCGGCGAGAGCGTTTACATATCGTATAGTATTTCAGTTGCCGAAAAATATGTTTTGATATTGTTTAGTTAACGACGATAGGCTATCGTCCTCGAATCGTGCCTGTTCAGCTCACACGCCGCGAATCGTCCGCCGTGACGCGGCGACGCCTGATCGACGCCGCGATCGATCTGCTGCGGGCCGAGGGACCCGTCGCTGCAACGACCGGTCGGATCGCGGGCGCGGCCGGTCTCGCGCAGGCCAGCTTCTACGCGCATTTTCGGGATCGCGATGCGTGTCTCGAGGCTGCGGCGAGCGAGATCGGCGAGCTGGTGCTCGCGCGGCTGCGCGGCGCGCTGCTACCCATCGACGCGCGCGATCTGCGCGGTTCGATCCGGCGTGTCTACGCGGCGCTGCTCGAGGTGTTCGAGTCTGAGCGCGAGCTGACGCTCCTCTTCATCGCGCACCGCGCGGATGAATCATCGCCGCTGGGCGCGGGGCTGCGTGGATCGCTCGGCCGCGCGCGCACCGATCTGGTGACTGCGATCCGGCTCTACGGCGCGCGCCCGTCGGTGGCCGAAGCCGCGTGTTACGCCGAGCTGCTCGTGAGCGTGATGCTCGGGCTCGCCGAGTCCGTGCTGGCGGGGCGCGTCGAGCGCCAGCTCGGGCTCGACGCGACAGCGGATCTGACCCACGGGGCGCTACGACATCTACTCGCTCCCCAGGAGAACCACCGATGATCATTCCATCGACCGCGGTGTCGGACGACGTGATCGTGCGCGCGCGACGTGCGCAGCGCCTGGCCTACGACGCGGCGCTTGCCGTGGGTGCGGAGCTCCGGCCCGGGCAGAGCGAGCGCGACGCCGCGGCGGCGCTCACCTCGTACTGCGAGGCGCGTGGCATCGACGGATGGTTCCACCGTCCGTTCGCGTGGTTCGGCGAGCGCACGGCGTTCGTGGGCATGAACCTGCCCACGGCGTTCTTTCCGACGTCGCGCACGCTCGAGCGCGGGATGCCCTACATCCTCGACCTCGCCCCGATCGTGGACGGCGCGGTCGCCGACATCGGCTATGCGGGCTGCCTCGGCGACCACCCGCTGCACGCGCGCATGCTCGGCGACCTCATGGCACACCGCGACCTGATCCTCGCGGGTGTTCGTGCGCGCCGCGCGTTGTCGCAGATCTACGCCGACGTCGATCGCCTCGCCGCGCAGCAGGGCTGGGTCAACCGGCACCGCAAGTATCCGTTCGGCGTGATCGCGCACCGGGTCGATCCGATCGCGCGCGCCAGGAAGCTCACCATCGGTGGGTTCAGCGTGAGCGCGTTGCGCTCGCTCGGCGAAGCCACGCTCGCCGGAAGGCGCGCCGGCTGGTCACCGCTGTGGAATGGCGGTCGGCGCAGCGACCATCCCGCGACACCCGGGCTCTGGGCGGTCGAGCCGCACCTCGGATTCGGCGCGGTCGGCGTGAAGTTCGAGGAGCTCATGGTCGTGCACGCGGACGGTCAGGCGGCGTGGCTCGACGACGATCTTCCCCATGTCCGCACGGCGGCCGCCGCGTGAGCGCCCTTGGCGCAACGCCGGTGCCAGCCACCGACGTGCGCGTCGTGACACGGGGCGACGTGCAGCTCGTCGCGCACGTCGTTGGACCGGCGAGTGCGCCGGTCGTGCTGCTCGTCCACGGCTATCCCGACACCCACTCCGTGTGGTCCGAGATCGTGCCGCGGCTGGCGCGCACGCACCGAGTGGTCACGTACGACGTGCGCGGCGCCGGCGCGTCGACGCGCCCGCCCGACGAGGCCGCCTACGACCTGCGCGAGCTCGCCGATGACGCGGCCGCCGTGATCGACGCCTGCGCCGACGGCCGCGAGGTCCACGTCGTCGGACACGACTGGGGCGCCATCCAGTCCTGGGAGCTCCTCACGACCGCGCGCGCTCGCGGCCGCGTCGCCTCCTTCACGTCCATCTCGGGCCCGTGTCTCGACCACGTCTCGCACTGGATCCGCGACGCCCTTCCGTTCCGCGCGCCAAAATCCGCCGCGTCAAAATCACCGGGGTTGGTTTCGGGATCGGAGCGGGGCGCGTCACAATCACCGGGGTTGGTTTCGGGATCGGAGCGGAGCGCGTCAAAATCACCGGGGTTGATTTCGGGATCGGAGCGGAGTGCGTCAAAAGCACCGGGGTTGGTTTCGGGAGGCGGGTCGCTTGCGGAGGGCACGCGGGATAGGTCGACGCGGACCGGGTTGGTGGCGGTGATGGGGCAGGCGCCGCGGTCGGTGTACATCGCGTTGTTGAGGGTTCCGGGGCTCGCGGAGCGGGTGTGGCCGGTGATCGGGCCGTACTGGAGCGCGCTGCGGGACCGGACGGAGGGTGGCGAGAGTGCTGGGGTGGCGGCGGCGACGGTGGCGGAGGATGGGGTGGCAGGGGCGCGGCTGTATCGGCGCAACATGGTGAGGCGGTTGCGGACGCCGAGAGGCGACGCGTTCGTGCGCGCGCCGGTGCAGGTGGTGGTGCCGCTGCGGGACACGTTCGTGTCGCGTGCGCTCGCGGTCGAGGCGCCGCGGCGATGGTGCGACGAGATGAGTGTGCGCGAGATCGATGGTGGGCACTGGTGCGTGCGATCGGCGCCGGATGCGGTCGCGCGCGCGATCGCGGAGCACGTGGCGCGTGTCGAGCGCCGGCGAGCGGGGTTGATGCCGATCGGCGCCGTCGGCGGTGAGGCGGGGAGCCGTGGCGAGATCCGGCCGCGGCGCGTGAGCTTCGACCTGTCGCGCACGCCGGTGCCGTGGATTCCGGGCGACCGGTTCACGTCGCACGTGGCGGACGTGCTGCACCTGCTGTTGCCGGCGGGCGAGCGGTGGTTCGTGGACGTGTATCGGGAGGCGCTCGCGCTCGTGACCGACGAACGGCTGCGCGCCGACATGCGCGGGTTCATGGGGCAGGAGGCGACGCACGCGCGCGTGCACGACCTCGTGCTCGATCACCTGCGTGCGCGCGGCGTCGAGACCGAGCCGTACACGCGGCGCGTCGAGTGGATGTTCGAGCACGTGTTCGGCGCGAAGCCGCCGCGCGGCGTCCCGCTGTCGCCGCGGCTCTGGCTCGAGCTGCGGCTGGGCGGGATCGCGGCGGTCGAGCACTTCACGTGCGTGCTCGGCCGGTGGATCTGCGAACGCTCCGCTGCGCTCGACGCCGCCGGCGCCGACCGGATGATGCTCTCGCTCCTGCGCTGGCATGGCGCCGAGGAGATCGAGCACCGATCGGTCGCGTTCGACACCCTCGCGCACGTCGCCGGACGGCGCGCCTACGCGATGCGTGCGGCCGGCTTGCTGCTCGCGGTGCCGATCATGACGTTCCTCTGGGATCGCGGGACGCGTTACTTCGTCGACCGTGATCCGGAGATGTCGGACACGCGCGCCGGCTACCTCGCCTTCATCCGCGCGGCGCGGCAACGGCGTCTGCCAGGTCGCGAGCTCGTTGCGGCGATTCCGCGTTTCCTGTCGCGCGGATATGATCCGCAACACGAAGCGCACAGCGAGGTCGCGCGCGCGCACTTGCAGAATGCACGTTGACAGATCGTGATCGGCGACGTAATGAATCAAGCGTCGGCGGTGTTCCCGCCGGCGTGTATGGAGATCTTGAACTTCCAGATGACGCGTCCCCGCTGAGTCGCTCGTTCGAGAGCGGCTTTTGCATCCCGGGCATCCCGGGCATCCTCGTGCGCGCCCATGCCTTTCGAGCATTTCGCGCGCCCGGCCTGACGACGACATCCCGCTGGGCGCCACGTGCGCCCGCGCTGGAGGCTTCATGCATTCTCTATCGTTCCCCGCCGGCTGGACCGGCGTGGTCGGCGCCACGCGCGCCGACGAGCTCGCGTTCCTGCGCACCGCCGCCACCTCTCCCGACGTCCGCGTCGTCGAGGATCCCGGCCCGCTCACCAACGACGCCCGAGCGGCGCTCGTCGCCGCACTGCGCGCGCACGCCGGTGTCGGCCTCATCGCGTCGCGCGATCGCGCGCTACTCGACGAGCTGACCACCGCCACCGTGCGCATCGATCGCCACGGCGCGCGCCTGTACCTCGGCAACTACTCCGCGGCGCGAGCCGCGTGGCAGGCCGAAGGTGAAGCACGCGGCCGCGACCGTGCCGCCGTGCAGAGCCGGCACGACGCGCGCCTCGTCGAGCAGGCGCACCACAGCGCGCTCGCTGCCGCGCAGCAGCGAACCGCCGCGGTGACGTCGCGCAGCGCTTCGTCGCGCTGGAAAGGAAACGCCGCCATGCGCGGGCGCAAGTAACTCGCGCCGCGACGGCGATCGTCGGCGGACTAGCGGCGGACGGCGCGCGTGATCAGGTACTGGCGCGGCTGGTCGTATCCGAGCGCGCTCGGGAACGTCTCGTGCCAGGCGATCATCGCGTTCCGGAACTCGTTGCGACGCCCGTCGTCGAGGTTCGCGGCGAGCGTGCGCGAGGGACCGTAGTGGTTGGCCCACAGGTTCCACGCCTGCTCGCCCGATGCGTAGCGGAAGTGATTGGTGCCTTCTTCGAACGCGAGCTCGAAGTCGGCGCCGAGCAATTCCGTCACGCGCTCGCGCTTGCCCCACGCGAACGGCGAGGGCGGCGCCGGCGTCGTCGGCGCCGGCAGGAACGGCTTCATCACGCCGAACATCTGCGCCACCGCGCTGTCGTGCAGCCACGTCGACAGCACGACGCGGCCCCCCGGTTTCACCACGCGCGCCAGCTCGGCTGCGGCCGCTTCCGGCTTGCCGACGAACATCACGCCGAACGTCGACACGACCCCGTCGAAGCTCGCGTCGGCAAACGGCAGACGTTCGGCGTCCGCGTGCCGATACTGGATGTCCAGCTCGCGCATCGCAGCCATCTGGCGCGCGTACTCGAGCATCTGCTCCGCGATGTCGCTGCCCGTCACGCGCGCGCCCGGGAACCGTTCCGCGATGATGCGTGTGGCCCAGCCGGTGCCGGTGGCGACATCCAGGATGCGCTCACCGCTGCGCGGCGCGAGCCGCTCGACCGCGTGCTCGATCGCGTCCGCGATGCTGCGGCTGATGTCGTCGTAACGACCCGCCGGCGAGTTCCAGACCTGCTGTGCCTTCTGATTGTGCGATTCCACTGCGCTCGTCATGTTCGTGTCTCCTTGTGAGACCGACTGTGCGAGGCGGGCGTGGAACGACACGTGGGACGCCGCGTGGAAACGTCAGACAGTCTCGCTGCCCTGCGGCAGACCTTCGAACAGCACCGTCGACAGATAGCGCTCGCCGGTGTCGGGCAACATCGCGAGGATGACGCTGCCCTCCGCGGCGCGCTCGGCAATGGTCAGAGCACCCGCGAAGGTGCCGCCCGCCGAGATCCCGCAGAAGATGCCTTCGCGCTGCGCCAGCGAACGCGCGCACTCCACGGCGCGCTCGTCGGGCACCGCGACGTGCTCGTCGTAGACGTCGCGATCGAGCACCGCCGGGATGAAGTCGGGGCCCCAGCCCTGGATCTTGTGCGGCTTCCACTCCTTGCCATCGAGGAGCCCCGCGCCCGCGGCTTCGCACACCACGATCTTGGTGTCGGGACGCGCGCACTTGATCATCTGACCGGCGCCGGTGAGCGTGCCGCCGGTGCCGTACCCGGTCACCCAGTAGTCGAGGCGCTGCCCCGCGAAGTCGGCGAGGATCTCGGGGCCCGTGGTCTGGCGGTGGTACGACGGGTTGGCCTCGTTCTCGAACTGGCGCGCGAGGAACCAGCCTCGCTCCTTGGCGAGCTGCTCGGCGACGCGCACCGCACCGGACGCGCGCTCGGCCGCCGGCGTCAGCACGACCTTCGCGCCGTACGCGCGCATGATCTGCCGCCGCTCGACGGAGAACGACTCCGGCATGACGGCGACGAACGGATAGCCGCGCGCCGCGCACACCATCGCGAGCGCGATGCCCGTGTTGCCCGACGTCATCTCGACGATGGTCTGGCCCGGCTTCAAGGCGCCGGTGCGCTCTGCATCCTCGATGATGCCGAGCGCGAGGCGGTCCTTCACGGACCCTCCGGGGTTGGCTGCCTCGATCTTCACGTACATGGTCACGTGAGCCGGCGCGAGGCGGTTGATGCGGACCACCGGGGTCCCGCCGATCAGCTTGGAGATGTCGGGGTAGATCATGTTGGTTTCCTATGTCTGCCGGGTGAGGATGGGAGCCTGACATGGGACGGAGCGTGGACATGACCGTGGGAACGCTCGAAGTGCGCGTTCTCGGGCCAGTTTCGCTGGTTCGCGGGGGCGCGCCGGCGTCCCTCCCTCGCTCCCGCAAGATCCGCGCATTGCTGGCGTATCTGACCCTCAATCCCAGCCCGGTGTCGCGCTCGCGCCTGTGTGACCTGCTCTGGGACGCGCCCAATGATCCGCGCGGCGAGCTACGCTGGTGCCTGAGCAAGCTCCGCGCGGTGATCGACGATGACGATCGCCGGCGCATCATCACCGAGGACGACACCGTCGCGCTCGATCTCTCGGGCTGCCTGGTCGACGCGGCGGAGGTCGATCGCGCGCTGCGCGGCGGCGTGGATGCGCTGCCGACCGACCGGCTGGCGGGGCTGTGCGATCTGTTCCGCGGCGATCTGCTCGAGGGACTGCACATCGACGGCAGTCACGAGCTCACCGGCTGGCTGGGGGCGCAGCGGCAGCGCTACCGGGGGATGCGCGTCGAGCTGCTCGAGGCCCTGATCCGGCGCGCGGCCACCCCGGCCGAGGCGTTCGCGCGGCTCGACGCGTGGCTGGAGCTGGCACCGTTCGATCGGCGGGCGCACGAGGTGATGCTGAGTACGCTCGTGCGATCCGGACGGTTGCGCGACGCGGAGGAGCACCTTGCTGCGTCCATCCGCAGCTTCGAGGCCGAGGGCATCGACTGGCTGCCGCTGCGTGATGCGTGGAAGGCGCTGCGCGAGGCGCCGCCGCCGCAGCAACCCGCGCCGCCACCGGCAGCAGCTCTGCCGGCACCGGCCGTGACGGAGCCGTCGCGCATCGTCCTCGCGTCGGGCACGGAGCCGCCGCCCGTCGGCGCGGAGCCAGGCGGTCGCACACGCCGTCGCGCTGCGGTCGCCGTCATGCCGTTCGTCGATCGCATCGGCGATCGCACCGGCGATCGCACCGGCGACCGCGCCGGCGGCGACAGCGGGCGTCGCATCGCCGACGGCGTCACCGAGGACATCATCATGCAGCTCGCCAAGCTGCGCGGGATGTTCGTCATCGCGCGCGGCAGCGTGTTCGCGCTGTCCGATCGCGCCATCGGTCCGCAGGAGGCTGGGCGTCTGCTCGGTGTCGACTACGTGACCAGCGGCTCGGTGCGGGGCGCCGGCGCGGGCGGTGCGCTCACGATCAGCGTCGAGCTCGCCGACGCGCACGACGGACACGTGGTGTGGACCGACGAGGTCGTCGGCGCGGCCGGCGAGACGTTCGGCGCGCTCGACACCGTGGTCGGCCGCATCGTGGCCGCGATCGCCGAGGAGATCGAGACGGCGGAGGTGCAGCGCGCGGTCCTCAAGGCGCCGAGCTCGCTCGACGCGTGGGAGGCCTACCACCGCGGCCTCTGGCACATGTACAAGTTCAACGGGCCGGACAACCGCGACGCCGAGCAGTACTTCCGCGCGTCGATCCGCCTCGACCCGATGTTCGCGCGCGCGCACGCCGGCCTCGCGTTCACGCACTTCCAGAACGCCTTCCTCGGCCTCACGCCCGATCGCGCCCGCGAGATCGATCTCTCGTACGAGGCCGCGACGCACAGCCTCTCCGCCGACGACGCCGACCCCGCCGCGCACTGGGCCATGGGGCGCGCGCTGTGGCTGCGCGGCGCGCAAGGCGACGCGATCGACGAGCTCAAGCGCAGCGTCGAGCTCTCGCCGAGCTTCGCGCTCGGCCACTACACGCTCGGCTTCGTCGAGGGTCAGAGCGGCGATCCGGCGGCGGCGATCGCGGCCACCAACTTCTCGCGGCGGTTGAGCCCGTTCGATCCGCTCCAGTTCGCGATGCTCGCGACGCGAGCCTACGCGCACCTTCGGCTCGACCAGCGCGCCGAGGCCGCCGACTGGGCGGTGCGCGCGACGGCACGGCCCAACGCCCACGCGCACATCCTGGCGATCGCCGCGCAGTGCCTGGCGCTGGCCGGCCGCATCGACGAGGCGCGCCGCTTCGTGGCCCGCATCCGCGAGCGCTTGCCGCGCTACGACGTCGAGGAGTTCCTGCGCTCGTTCCGGTTCGACAAGGACGCCGAGCGCCTGTTCCGCAGCGCCGCGCGCTCCATCGATTTCGGCGGCTGACGACGCCGGCTGCCGCCACGATCGGTGGGCGCGGCTCACATCCGCCGCCGACCTGGCTCTACCTCGCATGAGCCGGCCGTGGTCGTTCGTCTGTAGTCTGGTCCCAGTCCTTGCGGTCGCTTGCGCGTCGCAACCGCCGCGTTTCGACGACGCGGGCGCGGACGGGCCGTCCGGCGACGACGCGCCGGGCCCCGACGCTGGCGCACCCGACGCGCCGTGGAGCGGAAACGTCGTCGTGCACGTGCGCCGGTTTCAGTTCGACGGACTTCCGGACCCGACGGCGATCGTGTTTCACGCCGACGCCACCGGCGCCTTGCGCGCCACCGAGACCACCGGCCCCGATGGCCTCGTCGAGCTCACCGTCACGGCCGGCGACTCGGTCACCGTGCGGCAAGGCCCTCTGGGAGGGAACCTCGTCACCGTCGCCGGCGTCGAACCGGGCGACGAGCTCTGGTTCGGTCCGCCGGCGTTCGTCCAGGCCGGGCAGATGGTCGTCACCGTGCCGCCGCACCCGGACGGCGGCGAGTACGAGATCCGCGGTCCCTGCATCGTTCCGGACAGCAACCCGTCGACCGACGTGGTCGTGCGCTGGTACCCGGGCTGCCCGGACACGCGCACGGTCATCGCCGTCGCGCTCGGCGTCGGCGCGAATGGCGAGGACGCCTACTTCACCGCGCCACTCACCGTCGCCGGCGGCGGAACCGACACGATCACCGGCACGTGGTCGGGCCCGGTCGACGTCTCGCTCACGCTACAGAACGTCCCGACCGACGCGGTGGTGAACATCGGCGGCGCGCTCATGAGCGGGGAGTACACGACGACGTACGACGGCTTCGAGCGCGGGACGCAGCTCCAGACGATCGCGTGGCAGCGGCCGGCGACCCTGAACGACGGGACGCTCTTCTCGATCGTGTTCGCGGAAGAAGGCCGGTTCGAGGTCTTGAAGCTCCTGCCACCGGGGACGGCCACGATCGATCTCACGCAGCGCGTTCCCACCATCACGGATGTGAGCACGTCGAGCGGCATCGCATGGACGGTCTCCGCCGCGGACCCGATCGACGCGTTCGTCCTCTACACCGCCGAAGTCGGCTCCAAGGGGCAGGCGCTCTCGAGCTGGACCTTCATCCTGCCGCCGGAGGCCCGCTCCCTCGTGCGCCCGCAGATCCCGGACCCGCTCGACACCGGCTTCTACGACCTCGGGGTGGTCGACGTCGCCGGCCAGGGTTACGACCAGTTCCGCCCGGAGGCGGCGACCAACCAGGCGCTTCGGCAGAGGCGCGTTCCCGCCGGCTACGACGTTCAGACCTGGAAGTGGCGCCTCGACTGATGGTGGCGGCAGCAGACGGGCGTCAGAAGACCGTCTGCACGCGGCCGAGGATGGCGTTCTCGGTCGGGCGGTTCAGCGACATCGCGGCGCCGCCCTCGAACGACGTCCGCTCGAAGTTGGCGACGAAGCGCAGCGAGCGGCCGAGGATCCAGTTGGCGCCGAGGCCGAACGAACGCGCGAGGCTCGCCGACTTCGCCGGGTCGGCCGCGAACGTGAACGCCTCCTCGCCGACGCGCAGCTCGTTGTAGCGGGCGGCGACCTCGAATGCGCCCCAGTTGCCGTCCTTGGGCGCGAACGTCTCGGTCGGCGCGGTGCCCTTGAACGACGCGCTGCCGCCGAACACGACGGCGTTGAGCGCGAGCTGCCACGCGTCGCTCGAGACCTCGGTCACGGCGTCGCCGAGCGCGACGTCCTGCGACGAGTGGATGTACTCGGCGAGCGCGCCGAAGCGGCCGCTGTACACGTGCGCCTGCCCGGTCACGCGCCAGTGGTTGCCGTCGGCGAGCGCGGTCTCGGCGGCCGTGGCCCCGGTGCGGTACTGGAAGAACGTCGCCTGACCGGACGACTTGATCGCCGGCAGGTCGGTGGCCGCGGTCGTGCCGTGTTTGTCGCCGTACGAGACCGCGCCGCCGAGGCCGAGGTTCTCGAGGACGTGGCCCTTCGTCGGCGCGAACGGCGTGAGGAACACGCGCGCGACCAGCTCCTTGTCGTCGGAGGCGTCACCGTCTCCGGATGCTCCGTCGGCGACGCCGTTGAACACGCCGAGCTGGTACGAGACGCGCTCGGCAGCGACCGCGCCGGCGAGCTGGATGCCCAGGTCGCGGTTGGGCGCGAGCGCGGTGGGGAGGCCGCGCTCGACGAAGAGGAGCGCGGTCGCCGACTGCAGGCGCTCGAGGCCAAGCGGCTCCTTGAACTTTCCGAAGCGCAGCTTCAGCGGGGCCGCGGCCTTCACCTCGACGTAGGCGTCCTGCACGACCACGCGGCTGCCCGCGAAGTCGGGGAGGATGCGGAACTCCGCGCGATCGAGCAGCGTGCCGGCGAGCTCGGGGCGGATGCGGCGGAACGCGAACGTGTCCGCGTTCTGCTCGGCGTCGTCGCTGACGAAGTAGCGGCCGTCGAAGTGCGTGTAGCCGCCGATCTTGAGCTTGAACGCGTTGTCCTTGGTCGCGAGGTTGAAGCCGTCCTTCCACGTGATCGACGGCTGCTGGGCCAGGCGCTCGTCGACGATGGCCGCGATGATCGCGGGATCGATCGCCGCGGACGTGGCAACGGCGCTGGTGGCGACCGGCGCGGCCGCGGCATCCGCGTCGGCAGGTGCGGTCGTCGTGGGCTCGGCCGGCGTCGTGGGCGGCGTCGCGCCGGGCTCGACGGCCGCGACCGGCGGCGGCGTGGGTGACGGGGTGGTCGGCTGTGCGCCGGCGGTGGCGGCAGCGAACGACGTGATGACGAACGTCGCGAACGGGACGAACGAGGCAAGGCGATGCGTGGACGACATGAGTGGACCTTCCCGGCGGCGCCTCCGCGAGTGCGGTCGGCGACGCGGCGCTTGCGGTGGAAGGCCTCCCGAGGTCGGGTCGGCGAAGGCGAGCTGCTAGCGACCGCGCGGGCGGTCGAGGCGGAGCTTCTCGTTGCGGTCGATCTGGACGACGACGCGGTCCTGGACCGAGATGGTCACCGTGCCGTAGGCGAGGCCGCGCAGCGCGGTGCGCACGTGCTCGAGCGCGACGGTGAGCTCCTCCTCCTCGATGCGCGTGCGACGCGCAGCGATGGGCGCGATCGCGGTCTCATGCGGCGGCACGAGGCTCCTCCTCGAAGACGCGCGCGTGGCGGAAGGTCAGGTACACCGGATCACTGGCACGCAGGCCGAGCGCATCGGCGCGGCCACGCTCGAGCTCGGCCTGAACGCGGCCGATCGAGGAGCCGGCGTCGAGCTCGACGCGCAGCGCCGCGCCGAGCGGCGTGAGCCGTACCACCTGCGCGGCGACGCGATCCGGCCCCGGCTCGCGCTCGATCCCGAGCTCGTGCGGGCGGACGTAGATCCGCGCGGCGCGCTCCTCGCCGAGGAGCCCCGGCGCGGCCACCGTGAGCTCGCCGACCTTGGCGCGGCCGTCGGCGACGGTGCCGTGCAGCACGTTGACCTGACCGAGGAAGCGCAGGACGAAGTCCGAC
Organism: Kofleriaceae bacterium; assembly: GCA_035525615.1. GTDB lineage: Bacteria > Myxococcota_A > Polyangia > Haliangiales > Haliangiaceae > UBA2376. Next base: position 23,501 of record DATLEB010000008.1, read on the forward strand.
GCCGGGTGATCGAACACCTCGGCCGGCGTGCCGACCTGCTCGATCTTGCCATGGTCCATGATCACGACCTGATCGGAGACCTCGAAGGCCTCCTCTTGATCGTGCGTGACGAACACCGTCGTGACGTCCATCTCGTCGTGCAGGCGGCGCAGCCAGCGGCGCAGCTCCTGGCGCACCTGCGCGTCGAGCGCGCCGAACGGCTCGTCGAGCAGCAGGATCTGCGGCGCCGCGGCGAGCGCGCGCGCGAGGGCGACGCGCTGGCGCTGACCGCCCGAGAGCTGCGACGGCATCCGCCGGCCCAGGCCCTCGAGCTGGATGAGACGCAGGAGCTCCTCGACGCGCTGGTTCACCTCCGCCTTGGGCCGCTTGCGGACGCGCAGCGCGAACGCGATGTTCTCGAACACGTCGAGGTGGCGGAACAGCGCGTAGTGCTGGAACACCAGACCGACGTCGCGCTCGCGCGCCGGGCGATCGAGCAGGTCCTTGCCGTCGTGGAGGATGCGTCCGCTATCCGGACGCTCCAGGCCCGACAGGATGCGCAGGAGCGTGGTCTTGCCCGATCCCGAGGGACCGAGGAGCGCGACCAGGCCGCCCGACGGGATCTCGACGGAGACGTTGTCGACGGCGGCGAAGTTGCCGAAGCGCTTGGACACGTTCTCGACGGTGATGGTCATGGCGCGATACCTCCGGGCACGGACGCGAGATCGACCCGCTGCGCGATCGGCAACGGGTCCTCGACGGGATCGGGCTGGGTGGCGCGGTGCTCGATGAGCCGGCGCGCGACCAGCGTGGCCATCGCCACGAGCAGGAGCAGCGAGGCGACCGCAAACGCTGCTGCGCTCTGGTACTCGTTGTAGAGGTTCTCGACGTGGAGCGGCATCGTGCTCGTGCGGCCGCGCACGTTGTTGGACACGACGTTCACGGCGCCGAACTCGCCCATGGCGCGCGCGCTGCAAAGGATGACGCCGTACGCGAGGCCCCACTTGATCTTGGGCAGCGTGACGCGGAAGAACATCTGCCACGCGCTCGCGCCGAGGACGATCGCGGCCTCTTCCTCGTCGGCACCCTGCGCCTCCATCACGGGGATGAGCTCGCGCGCCACGAACGGGAAGGTCACGAACACGGTCGCCAGCACGATGCCAGGCGTCGCGAAGATGATCTTGTACCCGTGATCGATGAGCCACGGCCCGAACAGGCCGGTCGCACCGAACAGGAGGACGAACAGCATGCCGGCGATGACCGGCGACACCGCGAAGGGCAGGTCGATGAGCGTGATCAGGAACGCGCGCCCGCGGAAGCGGAAGCGCGCGATCGCCCACGCCGCCGCGACGCCGAAGACGATGTTGAGCGGCACCGCGATGAACGTGACCAGCAAGGTCAAGCGGATCGCGGCGCGGGCGCCCTTGTCGATGATCGCTGCCGCGAAGACGTCCCAGCCCTTCGAGAAGGCCTGATGCAAGATCACGGCGACCGGCACGGCCACGAACAGGCCGACGAACGCCACGGCCACGCCGACGAGGGTCCACTTCACCCACGCGGGCTCGGTGCGCGCCTCGTTGAGCCGCTGCTGCGTGTGCGTCGGCTTCGCCGCCGGCAGCGTGGTCGGTGTGGCGCTCATACCGTCGCCGCCCTTCGCCTGCTCCAGCCCTGGAGCAGGTTGATGACGAAGAGCATCGCGAACGAGACCAGCAGCATCACGACGCCGAGCGCCGTGGCGCCCGCGTAGTCGTGGTTCTCGAGGCGCGTCATGATGAGGAGCGGCGTGATCTCGGTCTGCATCGGCTTGTTGCCGCTGATGAAGACCACCGAGCCGTACTCGCCGATGGCGCGCGCGAACGCGAGCGCGAAGCCCGTGATCGCCGCCGGCGCGATGCTCGGCAGGAGCACGCGCGCGACCGTCTGGAAGCGGCTCGCGCCGAGGACGGCGGCGGCCTCCTCGAGCTCCGGCTCGAGATCGGCGAGCACCGGCTGCACCGTGCGCACCACGAACGGCAGGCCGATGAAGACGAGGGCGAGCGCGATGCCGACCGGCGTGAACACGACGGTGATGCCGAGATCGCGCAGCGGCTCGCCGATCCATCCCGACGGAGCGAGCACCGCGGTCAGCGCGAGGCCCGACACGGCGGTCGGTAGCGCGAACGGGATGTCGACCAGCGCGTCGAGGAGCCAGCGCCCCGGGAACTGGTACCGCACCAGCACCCACGCGACGATGGTGCCGAGCAACAGGTTCACCAGCGCGGCGATGAGCGCGGCGCCGAACGTCAGCTTGTATGACGCGATCGCGCGCGGCGACGTGGCCAGCGCCCAGAACCGGTCCGGCCCGAGCGACGCGCTCTTCCACGCCAGCACCGCCAGCGGGATGAGCACGATCAGCGACAGCCAGGACAGGGTCCATCCGAGGGACAGACCGAAGCCGGGCAGCGCGGTATGGCGAGAGCGCGCCATCTCAGTTGCCGGGCGTGTAGATCTTGTCGAAGGTGGCGCCGTCGTCGAAGTGCGCGGCCTGCGCCTTGGCCCAGCCGCCGGCGATCTCGTCGATCGTCAGGAGGCGCAGGTTGGCGAAGGCGCCGGCCGGTGCGGCCGACGCGTCGCGCGGGCGGTAGTGGTGCTTGGCCGCGATCTTCTGGCCTTCCGGCGAGTAGAGGAACTGGAGGTACGCGGTCGCGACCTCGCGCGTGCCACGGCGATCGACGACCTTGTCGACGACGGTGACCGGCGGCTCGGCGAGGATCGACACCGACGGGACGACCAGCTCGAACTCACCGCCGAGCTTGTCGAGCGCGAGCAGCGCCTCGTTCTCCCACGCGAGGAGGACGTCGCCGATCTTGCGCTCGACGAACGTGGTGGTCGATCCGCGCGCGCCCGAGTCGAGCACCGGGACGTTCTTGTACAGCGCGGACACGAACTCCTGCGCCTTCGCCGGATCCTTGCCGTTCTGCTCGAGGGCGTAGCCCCACGCGGCGAGGTAGTTCCAGCGCGCGCCGCCCGACGTGCGCGGGTTGGGCGTGATGACCTGGACGCCCGGCTTCACGAGGTCGTTCCAGTCCTTGATGCCCTTGGGGTTGCCCTTGCGGACGAGGAACACGATCGTCGACGTGTACGGCGTCGACTGCTGCGGCAGGCGCTGCTGCCACGCGGCGTCGACCAGGCCGGCCTTGGCGATCTGATCGATGTCGAGGGCGAGGGCGAGCGTGACGACGTCAGCCTCGTTGCCGTCGATCACGGAGCGGGCCTGCTTGCCCGAGCCGCCATGCGACTGCTCGATGGTGACGGTCTGGTTGGTCTTCGCCTTCCAGGCGGCGGCGAACGCGGTGTTGATCTCGCCGTAGAGCTCGCGCGTCGGATCGTAGGAGACGTTGAGCAGCGTGACCGGGCCGCCGGGAGTGACCGCGGGGCGCGACCCGTCGCCATCGCACGCCACGCACGCTGCGACGAGCAGGCTGGCGGCGGCGAGGAAGGAACGACGGGAGAGAATCTGCATACCGACAGTCATCCGTTATAACGGAGGGTCTGTCAAGGCGGATGCGTCTCCGCCATAGCAGAATCCTCTGAGGCCGGGTCGGTGGGCATCACAACGCGGTTACCGACGGGTTACGCCGACATCACATCTATCGCCGGCTGCGTCATGGGTGATCGAGAACGCGCGCGCCGATGGCAACGTGACGACGTGCGCCGTTCCCTCCTTGCCGCTGCCCTTTTCCTCCTTCCCGCCATTGCCCACGCTCAGCCCGCGCCCCGCGCGGAGATCGCGACGCTCCGCACCGACGTCGACGCGCTGCGCGCGAAGGTCGCCGAGCTCGACGCGACCGGTGGCTCCGAGGCGCGCCGGCTCCTGACGCTCGTCGAGGCGCTGGCCACGCGCGTCGAGGCGCTCGAC
>DATLEB010000010.1:0-3996 GCA_035525615.1 Kofleriaceae bacterium
ATGCGTTCGTCGAGGTCGTGGTGCTGAGTGGCGAGTTGCCGGAACTCGTCGTTGCTTTCCAGCAACTGGTTCTTCATTGCTTCGATTTCTGTCGGCATTTCCGCCTCCTGCTTGAGGGAGCCTTCACCCGAGGACAGTCATGAGGGCAAACTACCACAAGGGCAATCCCCCTTCAAGGTGATGTATCGAGCGAATCGCGCCACAGGATCAGCGCATCCTCCTCGGGGCGGGTGTAGTACCTCGGCCGTTGGGCGGCCACCCGGAACCCGAGCCGGTCGTACAGGCCTAAAGCGGCCTGATTTGAGGCGCGGACCTCCAGCGTGGCCTTCGTGGCGCCGGCACGAGCCGCCTCAGCCATAACCGCCCGCAGCAGAAATGTCGCCCGTCCGCCGCGGCGCGCCGCCGGCGCCACGGCCAGCGTGTTGATGTGGAGCTCGTCGAAGATCACCCAGCACACGCAGAACGCCAGTACCTCGTCGCGATCGTCGCGCAGGATGAACACCTGTGTGACGTCGGAGTTGCGCAGCTCCCAGACCAGCGTGTCCCGCGACCATGGATTGGTGAAGGACTCGACTTCGAGCGAGACGATGGCGTCGATGTCGGGGTCGCCGGCCGGATCGCGTACGCGTTCGACGCGCATCAACGCCGGGACGCCGCCTCGCGGCGATCGCGCGTCAGCTCGACGTCAGGGCGCCGCACGTACATCGGCACGAGCGCATGCGGATGGACGGCGCGGTCCGGCGCCTCGCTCGCGATCGAGGCGGCGGCCGCAGCCAGCATCGGCGCCGCGAGCCGCACGTCGAGGCTCGCCTGCGCGCCCAGACGCTCCCGGATCACCGCTTCGTAGCGAACCGCGCCGTCGCCGAGGAACCGCACGCGCGGGAACGGCGCGATGGCGTCGCGCCAGGCGTCGAGGGTCGTGGCGGGGGGAAGCGCGGTGGGGGGCGCCAGCACGGTGCGCGCGTCGGGCGCGAGCAGCGTGGCGAACACCTCGCCGCGATGCGCCTCGACCCACAGCGCGATCGCATCGTCGGACGGGCCGGCGTGCCGGGCGAGCGCCTCGAAGCTCGTGACCGGAACGACCATCACGCCGCGCGCGAGCGCCAGTCCCTGGATGGTCGCGATGCCGACGCGGAGTCCGGTGAACGATCCCGGCCCGACCACGACCGCGAGCCGATCGACCTCTTCGATCGCGGCGCCGGCCTCTTCGAGGACGGCCATCAGCTCCCGCGGCAGCCGCGTGCCGTGGGAGCGCGTGCCGTCGCCGGCGCGCTCGATCGTCACCGTGGTATCGCCGCCGCGGCGGAGTGCCGCGGCGCTGCCGTCCGCCGACGAGGTATCGAGCGCCAGGATCACCACGTTCCCATCCTCAATCTTCAATCGCAATTCTGCAATGTATAATTGGCGCCGGTTCCCTTCTTTCCCATGTCTTCCCCTCCCGCGTCAAGTGAGCCCGCCGGCGCCACGCCGGCGATGCGGCAGTACTTCGAGGCGAAGCGGCAGTACCCGGACGCCATCGTCTTCTTCCGCATGGGGGATTTCTACGAGATGTTCTACGAGGACGCGCTGACGGCGGCGCGCGCCCTCGAGCTCACGCTGACGTCGCGGGCGAAGGACGCCACCGGCGGCGCCATTCCGATGTGCGGGGTGCCCTTCCACGCCGGCGACGGCTACATCGCGCGGCTCGTGCGCAAGGGCTTCCGCGTCGCCGTCGTCGAACAGGTGGAAGATCCGAAGAAGGCGAAGGGACTCGTCCGCCGCGAAGTCGTGCGCGTCGTCTCCCCCGGCACCCTCACCGACGCCGCCTATCTCGAGGCGCGGGAGCCGGCCTTCCTGGTGGCGCTCGCGCCGGTTCATCCCGGTCCCGGGTTCGGCGTCGCGTTGCTCGATCTCTCCACCGGCGAGTTCACGACCGCCGAATATCTCGGCGAGGACGGCCGGACGGCGCTGTGCGATGAGCTCGGCGTGCTGCGGCCGCGCGAAATCCTGGCGCCCGTCGGGTTCGACGCCGCCGCGGCGCTGCTCGCCGCCTCGCGTCTGCCGGCGCGGCTGACGCTCGCCGAACCGTGGACGTTCGAATACGAATCGTCGCGGCGCACGCTCCTCGGGCAGCTCGGGGCGCAGTCGCTGCAGGGATTCGGCCTCGACGATCGCCCGGCCGCGGTCTCCGCCGCCGGCGCCCTCGTGCAGTACCTGCGCGACACCCAGAAGGCGGATCTCGCGCACGTGCGCGACATCAGCTACCGCGCCGGCGCCGACTGCCTCCTCGTCGATCCCACGACACTCAAGAATCTGGAGGTGATCGAGGCGCAGGACGGCGGCCGCACCGGGTCGCTGCTGCACGAGATCGATCGCTCGATCACGCCGATGGGCGGGCGCCTGCTGCGCGCCTGGCTACTGCGGCCGCTGGTCGCGCTCGAGCGCATCCACGACCGGCTCGACGCCGTCGAGGACTTCGCGTTCCGCGGCACCGCGCGCCTGAAGCTGCGCGACACGCTCAAGTCCGTCCACGACATCGATCGCCTGGTCGCCCGCGCCGCGCTCGGCACCGCGGGACCGCGCGATCTCGTGTCGCTGCGCCAGTCGATCGCCGCGGTGCCGCGGGTGCGGATGGTGCTCGAGGAGTTCCAGGCGCCGCTGGTGCAGAGCCTGGTCGCGCAGCTCGACGATCTCGTCGACGTGCGTGACGCGCTCGACCGGACGCTGATCGACGAGCCGCCGCTCGTCGCGCGCGACGGCGGCGTCGTCCGCGACGGCGTCGACGCCGAGCTCGATGAGCTGCGTGGCATCAGCCGCGGCGGCAAGCAGCGCATCGCCGAGATGGAAGAGGCGGAACGGGCGCGGACCGGCATTGCCAACCTGAAGATCCGCTACAACCGCGTCTTCGGCTATTACATCGAGATCTCGAAGTCGAATCTCGGCAGCGTGCCCGCCGACTACCATCGCAAGCAGACGATTGCGGGGGGCGAGCGCTTCATCACGCCGGCGCTGAAGCAGTACGAGGAAAAGGTCCTCGGCGCCGACGAGCGCATCGTCGAGCGCGAGGTCGAGATCTTCGACGGGCTGCGCGCGCGGGTCGGCGCTGAGGCGCCGCGGATCCAGGACACCTCGCGCGCGCTGGCGGCGCTCGACGTGCTCGCCGCGCTCGCCGAGACCGCTGCCGTCCAGAACTACACCAAGCCGCTCGTCCACGCCGGCGACGAGATGCTCGCCGTCGACGCGCGCCACCCGGTGGTCGAGCGCCACGTCGCCGACGCGTTCGTCCCGAACGACATCACCCTGGACGCCGCCGATCAGCAGCTGATCATCCTCACCGGTCCGAACATGGGCGGCAAGTCGACCTACCTGCGGCAGTGCGCGCTGCTCTGCCTGATGGCGCAGGCGGGATCGTTCGTCCCCGCGCGCAGTGCCAAGCTGCCGGTGGTCGACCGGCTGTTCGCGCGCGTCGGCGCCTCGGACAACATCGCGCGCGGCCAGTCCACGTTCATGGTCGAGATGCAGGAGACGGCGAACATCCTGCACTGCGCGACGTCGCGGAGTCTGGTGATCCTCGACGAGATCGGCCGCGGCACGGCGACTTTCGACGGCCTCAGCCTGGCGTGGGCGGTGGCCGAGCACCTCGCCTCGAACCCGAAGGCGCGCCCCAAGACGATTTTCGCGACGCACTATCACGAGCTGACCGATCTGGCCGACGCGCTGCCGAGCGTCGCCAACTTCCACGTCGTCGTGCGCGAGTGGCAGGACGACCTGGTGCTGCTGCGCAAGGTCGTGCCCGGACGGGCCGATCGCAGCTACGGGATCCAGGTGGCGCGGCTCGCCGGACTGCCGCCGGCGGTGGTCGCGCGCGCGCGCGACATCCTGACCGGCCTGGAGCGCGACGAGCTGTCGCGCGGCGGGCGGCCGTCGCTGAGCGGGTCGAGCGCGTCGAGCGCCTCGCAGCGCCAACTCGGCCTGTTTGCCGCACCCGTCGGCGCCGATGACTCCCTGCGCCGCCGC